>LKUD01000023.1 GCA_001412355.1 Methanoculleus sp. SDB | reverse complement strand
AGAGTGGATACAGGGACTCTTCAATTTTACATCACTTTGTGTACGCTACCTTATAGTAAATAATATCTGTTTAAAATTATTACTACCCATCAATTGCTCATATGACAATATTGAGTGAAATAAACTCCGTTTTAAATAAGGAATATATTGAATGAATTAAGAGATAATTGAAACAAACACATTATTATTATCGAGAAATATGAGGATAGCTATTATGCGAGCAGATCGATATTACATAATATCTACAATAATAATTATCACAATATTATTCAACTCCAGATTCTCTAGGCAAATCTTATTTCTTCCTCACGATAATTTATTATAATCTTGAAAGTTCAATATTTCGCTCTCGATCTATTTTCTGGTGCAGGAGGCCTTACAGAAGGTTTTCTGCGGCACCAATATTCATTTGTGTCGCATATCGAGATGAATGGTCATGCAGCCAAGACACTTGAAACCAGATCGATGTATCATGAACTGAAAAAAAAGCACCAAATGAGTCTGTATAGGGAATATTTAGAAGAAGCATTTGATAGGTTTGAATTCCTTGACCAATATCAGTTGCTTGGCAATGATAACATCAATATTCTTGAAACTCCCTTAAGCGATACAACCGAGCAGGAACTCACAGATGATGTACATCAGATCATGAGAGAGCGGGACATTGATCATGTCGATGTAATTGTTGGTGGCCCACCATGTCAGGCATATTCTGTGATCGGGAGAAGTAGGGATGAAAACAGAATGGAATTTGATCCGAGAAATTATCTGTATCGCCATTATATTAATTTTTTAAACGAATTTAAACCAGAAATTTTTATTTTTGAGAACGTACCTGGTCTAAAAACAGCAAAAAACGGTAGTATTTACTCTAATATTCAGGAAGAATTTAAAAGGATTGGATACACTGTCCAGGCAAAAACATTGAATTCAGCCGATTTCGGAATTCTTCAGAACAGAAAACGTATCATTTTCATAGGATGGAAAGAAGAACACGATCTCGACTATCCAGAATTTCAATCGATTGAATGCAAACACACAATCTGGGATTTATTAGCCGATCTGCCCCCTCTTAAGCCGGGTGAAGGAATGCAAGGGGCGGGTTTGGACTATCTTGAATCTGTCAATCCTTACCTGAAAAAGTCGGGCATCCGGAATGAGAACGATATTCTCACTCACCATATTGCACGGCCTCATATCGATAGGGATAGAGAGATATATCGTATTGCAATCAATCTCTGGAATAACGAGAGACGTCGTTTAAAATACGATGAATTACCGGATAGTCTGAAAACGCATAAAAATCAGAGGTCATTCCTCGACAGGTTCAAAGTGGTAGATGGGGAAGGCCTTTCTCATTCCATTGTCGCTCATATCGCCAAAGATGGTCACTACTTTATTCATCCCGATTTGGCTCAAGCCCGCTCCATTTCTGTGCGAGAGGCAGCGAGAATTCAGTCATTTCCTGATGACTTCAAATTTGAGGGGCCCCGAACAGCGCAATTCACGCAGATTGGAAATGCTGTTCCACCACTTATGGCTGAGCGAATAGCTGGAAAGATATCGGGGATGCTGAAAAAAATCAATCATTGAGTCAATATATCCATGCATAACAGCGATTATCAAATTAAAATCAATAAAATTCGAAAACAATTGATTATTTGGAGTTCTGGGAATCTCAGAGATTTTCCATGGCGAAATACACGAGATCTATATGAAATTCTGATTGCAGAAATCATGCTCCACAGAACAAAGGCCGATCAGGTTGAGAGGTTATATACTTCATTTATACGCAAATTTCCTGATATTCAGTCCATTGCTTCAGAAAAAAGGGAAAATTTGATTAATGAATTGAAATCCTTAGGACTTACTTGGAGAGCAGATCTACTTCATGAACTTGCCCAGAACATTGTCAGAGACTATGAAGGAAAAATTCCTCTGAAAAAAGAGAAAATCGCGGAATTACCGGGTATAGGACATTATATTGCTTCGGCGATCCTGTGTCTTGCTTTTAATAAACCTGAACCTATGGTTGATACAAATACTGTCAGGGTGATCGGTCGTGTATTTGGAATACCTGTGACCGATTCTTCAAGACGCAGTAAAAAATTCCATGATATAATGAGAGATCTGGTTAATTTTGAAAATCCACGGCTATTTTCGTTTACAATGATTGATCTCGCAGCTCTAGTATGCATTGCCGGAAAATATCCACATTGCGAGATATGTCCTCTCAATGAAATCTGCATATTTTTTAGAGATGAACCAGATTAGTCACCTGCACCAAAGTTAACTTCTTGAATCATGAAAAATCTACAAAGCTATTCTTCCGATGGTTCGGATCGTTTCTTGATATGTATCCCGGCCACATGAGGTGGCTTTCGGGCCGGGTCCAGCCCGAGAATCGGTGCGCTTGACGGCGGGGGCTGGCGATGGGGAGGTGAAGGTAGTGCATATGGACCGACATTCAGGCAGGCCTACCTGGACTTGAGCGTGTCGATAGACCGGTAAAAATCGATCTTTCCCAGAAATCGTTCTACGGCCGGAATCCCTCCGTCACGATAGAGGCCGCCGATGATGGCTTTGAAACATTCCGCAAGTGTTACGGAACCCTTCTTCTCCCAGATCCTTTGATTTTTCTCATTGGTGCTCCAGAGCACGGCTTCATCGAGCCTCAGGTAATCCCGTGAGAGTTTCTGGAGGGTCTCGATATTGCCGTATTTCATCCGTTTTTTCTCATAATATTTGGATTCGGAGTTTTCAGGGGTGAAAAAACGGGTGAAAATGCAAAAATCAAGGACGGCACCTCCCAATATATCAAGCCCTTTCTGGTGTTTCAAACCGGGAGTGTCTTTTACTACCCGGTCTTTTCGTGTGATGCTCTGGAGATAGAATTCGTGATCTTGAAAAGAACCGGAAAGGATTTGACTGATATCCATACGTAATCGACCTCCTGTATTCTCTCCTGCCACTATCAAGATATCCTACCGGGCCTGATTACACCGGAGGATGCGAATGAACCCGGAATCACAACAAAAGACGGCAGCCCGGAATAATTGCACTCATTAATACAGCTCCAGGGCCTCCATATCATCATCGAGCTCATCGGGCCATTCAAGGTCCAGGACAACCGAGCCGTCGCTCAAGATGTCGCCGATCTCCAAAAACTGGTTCGGCGGCAGATCGATCTCTTCGATGTCGCCGTTCGTTCGCCGCACCGTCACCCACATCAAAAATCCATGCGCATTTCAGGAGATAAATTTATTGCCGGACGACAGGGCCGGAGGGATTGTATGCGGAGTTTCCCGCAATCTACCGCGATACCACCCCGATTCGCGCAGCGATCGCGGCGGTCACGTTCCCCATCCCGGTCGAAGTCCGGATACTTTGCAGCAATGGGCGATTCATGGCAATCGCGCATCAGATTACCCGATTTCCCGTGCTCTTCCATCTTCCGGCCATCTCCCCGTCGAACACATGCAATCGGGTCAATCCCCCTGACGGCCCGGAGGCCGGGAAATGCCACCGACCGACCGTGTATCCGGTGTCATGACGTATCATTGCGCCCGCATTCGGAATTCATACGTCATTACGGATGCTATCCGGGCCGAGCCGGCCATTTTCGGCACGAGCGCAATCTGTCAACACCTGTAACTATCTGAAAAATTTACAGATACGTTTTTCTGTTCACAAATAATATGATCTGTAAGAAACTGAAAATATTACTAAAATTTACAGTTGACATGTGGATGTGCACCTATGAAAATACCTGAAAAACCCCGTGATCCGAATATAATTTTTGAAAATGCGGGGGAAAAGTTCTCCGGTTTTTTTCTGGCATACAGTATCGGAGATGAAAAATCCGCCGCGATCCGGGAGTATGTACGGAAGTACAATGAGCTGCATTATACCCACTGGGATGATCTCAAACGGAAAAAAATCCCTTACGACACAGAATTGTTCTGGCTGCTTCTGAAGGTTCTCCGGAGGGAAAAACTCAAAAAAATCGGGATCGGTGACGAGACTTTCACATTTGTCATGCTGGAAAAATTCCAGCGAAAGCTCCACCAGATTGACAAAGAGTCGCCTGCGCCGATAGACGCGCTGACAGGAGAAAAGCCGAGCGAAGCGAGCAAACGGCAGTACCTGGCCAATTCGATCATGGAGGAGGCGATCGCGTCAAGCCAGCTGGAAGGCGCAGCGACAACGAGGGCGATTGCAAAAAAGTTCCTGCGGGAAGGCAAATCGCCGCGGAATAAATCCGAGCGGATGATCCTGAACAACTATCGGACGATTCAGAAGCTGAAGGAGATAAAGGACCTCCCGCTCTCCCTGCAGCTGATCATCGATATTCATCTGGAGATTACCAGCGGAACCCTGGAGAGCCGGGACGATGAAATCTTCTTCCGGAAATGTGATGATATTGTTGTCCGGGATAAGACGGACTATTCAAAAATCTATCATCAGCCGCCTGACTTCACGACAGTCCCGGCGATGCTCGATGATCTCTGTACGTTTGCCAATAACGATGAGACATTTATCCACCCGATACTCAAAGCAATTATCATTCACTTCCTCATCGGGTATATCCATCCGTTTAATGACGGCAACGGAAGGACGGCACGGGCGTTATTCTACTGGTACGTGCTGAAAAACGGCTACGACCTCTTCGAGTATCTTTCCATTTCGCGGCTCTATGTCCATTCACCGGCACAATATGCAAGAGCCTACCTCTATACCGAGACAGACGAGAACGACATGACCTACTTCGTCGAGTTCAATCTGAATATTATCAGCCGGGCGATGGATGAGCTTAAAACGTATATCGAGGAGACTCAGGCCGAACAGCGGGAAGCAATCAGCCTTGCCGGAAAAATTCCCGGAATCTCGTTCCGGCAGGCGGAAATCCTCAAGGATTTTATCAGCCATCCCGACCGTTCGTACGCGATCAGCGAGATAGCGGGCAAATACAAGGTGTCAATGCCGACGGCGAGGAGCGATCTGCTTACGCTGGAAGGACTCGGAAAACTCAGAAAAATTAAAGATGGGAAACGATGGGTCTTCCTATTGAAAGACACATGGGCATAATGATACACGATGTGACCGGGAGAATTATCCTGAAATAGTGAAACAAGTTCCGAAAGGAGAATACACTATCGTGCATTATTTACCGATTCCGACGGATCGGTTCTTCATCACAGCATAAAGGAGCGGGGGACCACGTGCAGGATCATTATGTCGGAGATGTCGGGGACTTCGGGAAATACGGGCTTCTGAACACGGTGCTGGAGTGCGGCGGGGGCAGGATCCGCCTCGGGGTAAACTGGTACTATGTCGATATACCCGCACCGGAGAACGGGGACGGAGGATACACGGGATACCTGTATCCTGAGAATAAAAATTGGAAAAAATTCGAGCGCTGTTTCCCGGAGGTCTATCATGATTTGAAAAAAATCGATGAATTACACAACATTGTGGATTCAAAGCAGGGAGCCCTTGCGATAGTCGAGAAGAATGAGGTTATCAGGGGCCCTGTCTCGTACTATTCGAAGCCGGTGAACACCCCCCGCCTGCATCACTCCCTGAGGGAAAACGCACGGAACGAATGGTTCGCCGGTTCGCTCGCGGACCTTTCGGATGCGGACATCATCTTCCTCGATCCCGATAACGGCATCCAGCCCGATTCCCTCAAAAAGTCACACAAGCGGGCAGGAAAATACTTCTTCCGGGACGAATGCAGGGAGTATTTTGCGCGTGGCACATCGCTGATCCTCTACCAGCACCGGAACCGGAAACCGCAGGAGCGGTACGACGAAGATATCCGGAAGCTGCATCAGGCGATCGATCCGTCCGCGAAAGTCTTTGTCCTGCGGTTCAAACGGTTCTCGGTGCGGGACTACATTTTTATTGCGCAGAAAGAGCACGAGGAGCTGTTCGGCAGGGTAATCCGGGAACTGACGTCGAAACCCCGTGACTTCCTCTTCGAGTAGTATGAGTGTTCTCAGGAAACACCTCGAATTTAGGGGTAATCGTGCAGCGGCTCGGGTATTGGCGGTGACGTGTAACGAACGGGAGTATTATCAGCAGCCGCACCGAAAATTATTCAAAATAAATTGAAATGCTGGTGCTCCTCGTTATGGCCATTGAATTTCTGTATATCCTCGCGCTGCTCATAACCGGGACTGTCGTCGGGTTTGCCTCCGGACTGCTTGGTGTCGGGGGCTGTTTCATCATGGTCCCGGTCCAGTTCTGGGTCCTGACCTCGATGGGGCTTGATGCCGGCACCGCCATTCTCGTCGCATTCGGGACAAACCTTGCCGTGGTATTGCCCACGGCTATCTCCGGTGCGTACGGCCATCATACAAAGGGTGCCGTCGTCTGGAATGCAGCAGTCACCATGGGAATCGCCGGATTTTTCGGCGCACTCCTCGGCGGCTATATCGCGACCCTCATTCCGGGCACCTACCTCACGGCCCTCTTCGGCTTCGTCATTCTTCTCGGCGCGGTAAGGATGTTCACAGCAAAACCCCCGGTGATCGAGAAGGAACCGGTCGACGACGTAGCAATCTTCCTCCTCTGGGGGATCCCGCTCGGGATCCTCTCCGGGATCATCGGCATCGGAGGCGGTGTCATTCTCATCCCGATACTCGTGCTTGTTATGCACTTCCGGATGCATGCTGCCGTCGGAACATCGACCGCCCTCATGATCTTCACCGCTCTCGGGGGGACCATCGCCTATATCATCAACGGATGGAGAGCGGTCGGGCTGCCCGCCTACTCGCTGGGGTACGTCAACCTCCTCCAGTGGGCGCTTCTTGCCGGCACCAGCATCATCATGGCGCAGGCCGGGGTGCGGGCGGCCCACCGGCTCCCGGCACGACAGCTGAAGCTGGTCTTTATTGCCGTCATGGTCTACATGGGCCTGAAGATGATGGGGGTCTTTTCCCTGCTCGGGCTGCCGTTGTAACCAGGGCACCGGGCGTCATAAAATGGGCATAAAACTTCAATTCCACCCTTCCGGCGATGAATTATCCGTTTTCCCCCGATATCACGACAGATACCGAACGAAGAATGATGCCCTATGAAAGTCGGCATCATCCGCTGCCTCATGACCGAGGACATCTGCCCGGGAACAATGGATTTATTGTCACAAAAGAGGGAAAAGGCGCATTCGCAGAGACCGGCCCTGTTGAGATCGTCGGGTTTGTGACCTGCGGCGGGTGCCCGGGGAAGCGAGCCATCCCGCGGGCACAGATGCTCCTTACGAAGGGTGAGGGGGCGGCGCTCCAGTGAGATTCGTCTGTTTCCCGTATCGTCGTGCCCCGTTCGCAGGGGATGGTATGCAGGCGGTCCTCTACCCCGGTTCCGGTCCAGCCATCCGTCGCGTTCGCATGCGGACGGTCCGGCGACCGGAGACTCATTGAGAAACGCCGGGAGACGGGCCGCTCTCCTCTTCCGTCACGTTCACGACAAACCACCCGCCGCCGTAGAACGACCCCTCGAATATCTGGTGAAACCGGAACACGTAGTCTCCCGGAGGGGTGGCGGGTGTCGTGTTCACCGTGATCTCCGCATAGTACGTCTCGTGCGGGTATGCCATGAAATCCGGCGGAGCAATCGAAATCTCCATCTCCTCCGGCATGGGCAGGGCCGCAGCCGCGCTCGCCCGCCCGGTCACGCGGGAGAGGACGCGGAGATGCACCCGGCCATAGCCCTTCTCGCGCGATTCCGTCACGATTTCGCCAGTGCCGGACGTTCCCGCTTTCACGCGGATCTCGTCGGGCCAGAAGATGCGGGGCGTCCCGAAGTGGGAGACGCCGGGTGTTACCGCCTCCCCCGGTTCGGAGAGGGAGGCTGGCGGTGACGGCGGCGCAAAGGGCCCGACCGAGGATGCGACGGCGAGAAGCTCCTCCTCGTCAATACTCCCGCGAAGCCAGCAGGTTGCGTTCCCGCTGGTCCAGGAGACCTGGTTCTCGCCGATTCCCTTCACGAGCGTGGCCGGGACGCCGTTCGCGGTGACGGCCCGGGGCTCGGGCATCGAGATTGCGAAGGCATAGGGAGGGTCCCCCGCACACGTCTGGACGAGCAGCATTCTCGCGCTCCGGTTGGTATAGACGACCTCCCGCCGGGGGCAGGGATCGGCGTAGATCCGCACCACAGAAAACCCGTAGCCCGCGGGAAGATATGACGGGACGGCCAGCGGGCAGTCAAATCCGGGATCTTCCGCGGCATCTTCGAGCGTGGCATATTCCTCCGGTGCGCCCGTTGCCATGCAGGGAAACGGTTCCTTGACCCACTGCCAGTGTGCCACGACAACCGAATTATTCCCCACATCGACAAACACCCGGTAGAGCGAACTCCGGTTGCACAGCCTGAATGTCACGACGGGGTACGTCCCGGAGACGGTCCCTTCGGGGCCCGTCGACTGCCATGTTGCCGGCGCGACATCCACGATCTCGTAGTCGTCGCTGTGTACGGGGAGGTTCTCCCGGACGCCCGGGTCGGCAAGCGCGATGGCAATCGCTTGTTCGGTCTCGTTCATCGTACGGTCTTCACGGGATTCATCCAGGCAGCCGGCAGCGAGTATGAGACAGAATACCACGATCCCGATCCATTGTGCGTGCCGATCCATGTCGTCCTCTCCGGTACGGGAGGTATTCGTTCACCTGCCCGAAATTATTTGTCCCGGGAATCACCCTGATGCCCCGGGACCGGAGTGGACCAAAAAAGCCCCGTGCACATGCCGGCACACTGCATGCATGCACATATATCCCCGAACGTTCAGGAAGTATCTGTCATGGACATGCTGGTCACTGCCTCATTTGCCGCCGTGGTGCTGCTCGAGATTGCCATCCCCCTCGGCCTCGGCCTCTGGTTTGTGCGCCGTTTCGGGGTTTCGTGGAATATCTTCATCCTCGGTGCGGCCTTCTTCGTGGCCGTGCAGATCCTCCATACCCCGCTGGTGCTGCTGACGCAGGGGCCGCTGTACGCGTTCCTGAACGGTGTCCTTACAGACAAAAACCTCGTTCTCGCCGCTTTAGCGCTCTATCTCGGCCTGCTTGCGGGCCTTTTCGAGGAAGTAGGGCGCTATCTCATCTTCACCCGCTTTTTCCCCCGGAAGGACTACGCCCTCTCCTGTGAAAACGGCCTCATGTTCGGGGCCGGATGGGGCGGGATCGAGAGCATCCTCGTCGCCCTGCTCGTGCTGTCGAGCATGGCAAGCTACCTCGTCCTCTCCCAAAGCCCTGATCCCTATCTCGGCCTCCCCGACGACCCGGCCGTCCGGGCGCAGGTCGCAGCCCTCCTCGCCCTCACCCCGCTCGACATCCTGCCGGGGCTCCTCGAGCGGATGATGACCATCACGCTCCATATCGCCTGGTCGGTACTCTTGCTCGCCGCCGTCGTCAGGGAGCAGCGGTCACTGCTTCTGCTCGCGGTGCTCTGGCACGCGGGCGTCGACGCCGCGGTCGTCGTAATCGCGCAGACGGGAGGGATCTGGGCGGCGGAGTTCGTGATTCTGCTCTTTACCGTGCCGGCCCTCTACGTGCTGTGGCGGGCATACCGCCACATAAAAAATCAGAGAGAGAATCCAACTTTTTGAATCATAGCCCGAACGTTATTCACCCGGTCCCGTGCATTACGGACGGCATCCATCGCGATATTCTTCATATCGCAGGTGGCTGTAGGATACTTTCTCCCCTTCCTGTCAAAGAGCGTCACAGCATCCCGCGGGTGGAAATGGCTCAAAAATTCCCGGACCGCTCCGGCCCTTCCGTGCTCAGGGGCGAATGCCTGCCTGTCTGCCGCACCCGTGCATCGGGCCGTCGCCGGCTCACGGAGCCTGGCGCCCCTCCGCTGATTGCAGGAAAAGCTCGACCTCCTGCCGGAAGAGAGCGAAATCCCCGATATGCTCCTTCAGGAGAGAGAATGCAAGTGCGTCGTCGATTGCCCCGTAGCGGTGGACGACGATGTTTCGAAATCCCTTCATCGCCTTCAGTTTCTGCCGCATCCCGGGCCCGAGTACTTCGTTCCGTACGAGATTCTCAAGGATATCCTCATCGGTGCCGGGGACGCCGAGACGGAGATCCGAGTTTAAGATGGCGCATACATCAAAGACGTTCTCGATGGCGTACTCGATACGCTTGTAGATGCCGTCTTTAATCAGGCCCAGCCGGCTGAAAGAGTCAGCTGAACCGGGAAGGTGCGTTTCGACCAGATCAACGCTCTCCGTCATCTCCTGAAGTTTGATGCGGATGGCCGTGCTCCGGATGGGCTCCGTCATACAATCGCCTGCTTGCCGATGTAGTCGTACAGCCGGTGTTTGAACGCCTCGAACTCCCGGATTGTCCGAAGAGCAACATCGTAGAGAAACCGTTCATCCTGACAGTAGAGGACCCGTCCGGACAGGACCTCCGTCCGGATGTAGAGCGGAAGGTTCCCGAAAATCTGCACGTCGTACCGGTCTTCGAAGAGTTCGGAGAGCACCCCGAACCGGAACCGGGAAGCCTCCTCCGGGTCGCCATCATAATAAATGCAGATATCGATATCGGATTTTTTTCTCTCCCGCCCTTCGGCCACGGAACCGTAGAGGATGATGAAACGGACCTTATCGAAACCTTCGACGGTTTTGAGCCGATCAAGTGCATCCTGGATGAACTGCTCCGTTGTTCTCATTCCGAAAGCCCCTCGTTTGATAGTGGCATCTCCCTCGCATTAACGTTTCCGTGAGGATTGCGGCCGCCGGAAAGTCTGGCGCTGCCGGGAGAGGCGAGGAAGTCCGATGAAAGAATAGCACGTCAGTGTGCGATGCTCCGGCCGAAGGCAATCGAAAATTTTCTCGCCTACGGCGGGGGAACGGGGTATCCGGCGTTCCGCAGCATCACGGGATAGTAGTTGTGCACGTACTCGCCGACCATCCGCCGGGCCGAAAACCGCGGGGCGATGCTTTTGATCGACTCCTTCATCATCCTGACCCAGCCGTAGGGGATGCCGTCCATGCCGGTCGCGTAGTAGAGCGGGATGATCTCCTTCTCGAGGAGGTCGTAGATCGCCCGGGCATCGGCCGCGTCACGGTCCCCGTCAGGAGTCTCCTCCCCGAAGATCCAGCCGTTTTTCCCGTTGTACGCCTCGGGCCACCAGCCGTCCGCGATGGAGAGGTTAAGGACGCCGTTCATCGCCGCCTTCATGCCGCTCGTCCCGCATGCCTCCATCGGGGGGAGGGGATTGTTCAGCCAGACATCGACCCCGTGGACGAGGTACTGAGCCGTCTGCTCCCCGTAATCTTCCACGAAAGCGATTCTTCCCCCAAAATCCGGCTGCTGGGCGAAGCGGTAGATCTTCTGGAGGATTTGCTTCCCCTCCTCGTCGGCCGGATGCGCCTTGCCCGCGAAGATGATCTGGACGGGCCGCCAGCGGTTGGTGAGAATCCGCTCTATCCGCTCGAGATCATGGAATATGAGATCCGCCCGCTTATAGGTGGAGAACCGGCGGGCGAAGCCAATGGTGAGCACGGCCGGATTGAGCATGAGCCCCTCCGCGACGAGGTTCTCGGAGGTGTCCAGCCACGCCGCCCACTTGCGCCGCTTCATCTCCCGGATCCGGTTGATGAGCTTCGCCTTGAGCCAGAAGTGCGTCTCCCAGAGCTCCCGGTCCGGGATTTCGTTCACCAGCTCCCAGAGCTCGGGGTTGTCGTGCTCCTGCTCCCAGTGGGGGCAGGCCGGGTTCATGGTGGTGTTGAAGAGCAGCCGCATCCGGGGGTTGAGCCAGGTGCAGAGGTGGACGCCGTTCGTGATCGAGTCGAGGCGAATCCCGCGGTCGCCCTGCTCCGGCCAGAGCCTGCGGAGCATCCCGCGGGTCACCTCGGCGTGGCGGCGGCTGACGGCGTTATGAAAGCCCGACATTCGCAGCGCAAGCGCCGTCATGTTGAAGTCCGCATTTTCCTGCGTGGCGCCGAGGGCGAGGAACGCCTCGCGGTCGAGGCCCAGCCGGGGGTAGTACTGGCCGAAGTACTTATCCATCAGCTCCGCGGGGAAGACGTCATGGCCGGCCGGGACGGACGTATGGGTCGTAAAGACCGAAGTGCCCCGCACCTGCTCCCGCGCCTCCGCAAACGACATGCCCTTCTCCACCCGCTCCCGGATCCGCTCGAGAAGAGCGAATGCCGGGTGCCCTTCGTTTAAGTGGATCGCCGAGTATTCGACGCCGAGCTCCTGCAGCACCTTCCGCCCTCCGATCCCGAGCACGATCTCCTGCCTGAGCCGCTCCTCCCGGTCGCTTGAGTAGAGGTGCGAGCTGATCGTGCGGTTCTGCGGGCTGTTCTCCTCGATATCGGTATCGAGCAGGTAGAGCGGGATCCTGCCGACCTGCACCTTCCAGACCGCCGCGGAGATCGGGGGGTCGAAAAACGGGACGCGGACAACCATCTGCTCGCCCCCGGCGCTCTTCACCCGCGTCACCGGCGATGCGTCCCGGTCGAGCGTGACCCGGATGGCGTCCTGCCAGCCGTCGTTCCGGATGTCCTGGTGGAGATACCCTTCCGAGTACATGAATCCCACGGCCACCATCGGCACATGGAGATCGCTGCACTCTTTGAGGTGGTCGCCCGCGAGGAAGCCGAGGCCGCCGGCATAGAAGGGAAGGGAGTGGTGCAGGCCGTATTCGGCTGAAAAGTAGGCGACGGTGAGGTGCTCTCTTGCGGGATACTGCTCGTGGAACCAGCCGTTCATGGACCCCATGTAGCGCCGGAAGAGATACATGATGATATCGTAGCGATGGAGGTACTCCTCGTTTGTCGCCGCCCGTTCAAGATATTCATGGGGAATGACGCGGAGCATTTTCACCGGATTGTGAAGGCACTCCCTCCAGGCCTGCCGGTTGAGCTCCTTGAAGAGGATGCGGGCTTCCGGGTGCCAGCTCCACCAGAGATTGTACGCCATATCGACGAGGCCGGAGATGCGATCCGGAACGTGCGAAAAATTGAGAGCGTGGATCTGATCCATGGTCAGGCTCCGTATACAGGAATTATGGAGGCGGCACCATTTATTGTATCCGATTGCGACCCGGCAATCACGCCCTGCCGTAGATCTCCGTCATCCGCCGGAGGCGTGCGGCGAGATCGGCCGTCAGGAGGTCCGGATCGCAGCGCCACTCCCAGTTTCCCCCCTCCGACCCCGGGATGTTCAGCCGCGCCCGGCTGCCGAGGCCGAGGAGATCCTGCACCGGGATGATCGCGAGCCGGGCGACCGACATCATCGCAAGCCGGATCAGCTCCCCGGGCGCCTCCCCGCAGGTGATCTCCCGGCCGAGGTAGCGGAAGAGGCGCTTTCTGTCACCGGCCGCCAGTTCCTGCGCAAACCATCCCGCGACCGTGTTGTTGTCGTGGGTGCCGGTGTAGCAGACGGCGTGCCGTCCGATGTTGTGGGGGATATAGGGATTCGTCGCGATATCCTCGCCGAAGGCAAACTGGAGGACCGCCATCCCCGGAAACCCGAGCCGCCGGATCGCCGCCCGCACATCGTCGGTGATTGTCCCGAGATCCTCCGCGATGAAGGGCAGATCCCCGAACACGGTCCGCATCCGGTCGAAAAAATCGGCGGCCGGGGCGGCAATCCACCTCCCCGTCCGGGCGGTCTTCTCGCGGGCGGGGATCTCCCAGTAGGCGACGAACCCGCGGAAGTGGTCGATTCTCACGAGGTCGAAGAGGGTGAGGTTCCGCCGGATCCTATCGGTCCACCAGGAATAGCCCTCCTCCCGGTGCCGGTCCCAGTCGTAGACCGGATTCCCCCAGCGCTGGCCGTTTCTGCTGAAGTAGTCGGGCGGAACCCCGGCGACGGCCGCGGGCATTCCCCGGTCGTCCAGCCTGAAGAGGCGCGGGCGGGCCCAGACATCCGCGCTGTCGTGGGTGACGTAGATAGGCATGTCGCCGATGATCCTGATGTCTTTCTCCCGGCATACGGCGTGAAGCCGCCGCCACTGGCGGTCGGCCAGGTACTGGACGAAACGCTCCCGCTCGAGGCAGCCGGCGTACTGCTCCCGTGCCCGTCCGAGGGCCTCCGGCACGCGATCCCGGAGTTCGGGCGGCCACTCCGGCCAGGCCGTCCCGCCGCAGCGGCGTTTGAGGCAGGCGAAGAGCGCATAGTCTTCGAGCCAGCCGGCCTGTTCGGCGCAGAACCGGCGGTAGTCGTCGCTTTTTCCCGCCTCTTCGAACCGGGAGAAGGCCGTATCGAAGGCCCGGTGCCGCACCCGCTCCGCCACGGCGTAGTCTGTCGTATCCGGCGGAAGATCGGGAGCCGGGTCGAGATCGCCCTCGTCCAGAAACCCGTCCGCGACCAGCAGGTCGGGGCTCACGAAGAGGGGGCTGATGGCGAATGCGGAGGAGCTGTGGTAGGGCGAATGCCGGGTGGCGCCGCAGGTGGGGGTGAGGGGGAGGATCTGCCAGCAGTGCTGCCGTGCGCCGGCAAGGAAGTCTGCGAACCGGGAAGCGCCGGGGCCGAAATCGCCGATGCCGTAGGGGCCGGGGAGGGAGGAGATGGGGAGGAGCACCCCGGAGCTCCGCCGTGAAAGCGGATTCACCCTGCCACCTCCATCCCGAGCAGCGCCGCAAGCGCCCGGCAGGCCCTGAGCCACCGCACCGCGTCAGGATCGCCGCGCCCTTCCCGTTCGGCCTGCTCCGCGAGCTGCCCATGCATCAGGGAAAAGAGGAGGTTCTGGCTCTCCCACGTATCGGGCGTGAGCGGGATCCGGCGGAGGGCCGACAGCAGCCCGAGCGCATCCTCGAGGGGGCCGGGATCCCCCGTCCGTTGGGCGGCGTTCCGGAGGAGGGCATTCACCTGCGTCCGGGCCGCGGGTGCGAGCAGTGCGGGGTAGGGCGGGATCGCGTGCCGTACGAGTGTTCGTGCGGCAGTGCTGATTGCGGCGGTATCCGGCGTGCCGGCCGACAGGAGGGCGTACAGGTCCGCATTGAGGCGATAAAAGGCGGCAGCCCGCACCGTCAGGGGATCGGGAGCGCCTGTCAGCGCCTCCGAAACCGGCGGAAACTCGCGGGAAAAGGCGCGAAGGGCAGCGTCGAGGGGAGCCCCCCGCCCGGCGATCCTCTCCCGGAGGACCTGCTCGCGTTCGGCGGGAAAGAGGTCGCCGACGGTGAAGACACGGTCGAAATGCCGCGCAAGAAACGTGTGCGCATCCGTGTCGCCCCGGGTCCGGAGGAGCCCGAGGAGCGCATCCGGACTGACGGCCGGGGCGACCCGGACGCCGGCCAACGGCTCCCCCGCGGCCGTTCGCACCACCGCGGCGGCGATGCAGGTCTCCTCCCCCGTACGGTGCGAGCGGATGCGGATCGTCGACGCCGCATCGTCACCGGACCGGACGTCGGCCTCCGTCGTCACCTCGTGGGCCCCGGTGCATGCGACGGCACCGAACGCAGCGCAGAGGGCGAAATGCGCGCCGATGCCGGCACGATCGATGCGTGAGGATGCGGCCCGCGTTGCATAGATCCGGGCTCCGTCGCCTTCGGCGTGGATGTTGCTCCGCGCCCCTGCGAGGATGGCGGTGAACTCCGGCTCGGCGTCCGGCCCTCCGAGCGCCTTCGCAAGGTCCATCGCCCGGCAGGCGTCCGCCATCAGCTGGACGGCTTCGATCCCGGCGATATCGTCGAAGTACCACCCGCAGGAGGTGTACATCATCATGGCGTGCCGCGCCATTTCGAGAAGCATGCACGCCCGAATCCGTTCGCCGGGGGAAAGGCTCCGGCCCGCCTGCCCGGCAAGGAACCGGTCCGCAATCGAGGGATCGCGGAGCACCCGGATGTACTCCTCCCGCGCTTTCCACGGATCCGGGCAGAGGGGACGGAGCGCTGACTCGAAGAAGGGGTCGAGTGTTCCCCGGAGATAATCCACGGCATCGCGGAGCTGCCGGCGCCAGCCGTGCGACCACCCGGGATATGCGCCGGTGGTGCAGGAGCAGCCGCTCCGCCAGCGCTCGAGGCCGTGGGCGCAGCTCCAGGAGGTATGTTCGCTGATCCCGACCTCCGCCTCCGGGGGATGCTTCTCCAGGAACTCGCCGTAGACGGTCAGCCGGGCCCCGGAATGGCGTTCGATCTCCCTGAGGCAGTACGCGAGCGCCATCTCCCCGAAGCGGTGGTGGTGGCCGTAGGTCTCGCCGTCGGTGGCGACGGAGACGAGGGACGGCGCATGGGGTGCGGGTGCCGCGAGGAGGCAGGATGCGAACCGCCCCCCGTCGGCAAGGAGGTCGCCGAATGCGACGGCCGACGAGATGCCGGCGTCGTAGAAGAAGATGTCGATCGTCTTTTCCGAGGGGAGCGGGCAGCGGTAGGGGCGGGTGGTGTCGAGGGCGCCGCCGGCAACAGGCATCCAGTCACCGCCCGGAAGGCGCACCCGGCTCGCCTGCGCGGGCGAGAGGATGGTGAAGGCAATCCCCGCCGCCGCGAGGGTTTCGAGTGTCGGATAATCGACGGCGCACTCGGGCAGCCACATGCCCTCGGGCCGCCGGTTGAACCGGGATACGAAGTCCTCGATCCCCCAGCGCACTTCGGCCTCCCGGTCCCGCGCCGTTGCGAGGGGAAGGATGGTGTGATGATAGGCCTGGGCAATCGCGCTCCCGTGGCCGGCGAACCGCTCGCGGCTCTCCCGGTCGGCGTCGAGGAACGCGGCATAGACCGCGGGCCGCTGCGTCTCGAGCCAGCCGAGGAGCGTGGGGCCGGCATCGAAGCTGACGGAGGCATAGGTGCTGACGATGTCGGCGATCATGCCCGTGTCGGAGAGGATGCGGGCCGCACTGTTGGGAGCGTAGCACTCGGCCGTGATCCGATCGTTCCAGTCGTGGTACGGAGCGGCCGACTCTTCCCGGAGCACCGCCGAGAGCCAGGGATTTTCCCGCGAGGGCTGGTAGAAATGGCCGTGGATGCAGATATGGCGGTTCATTGCCACCTGCCCTCCGGGCGAAGCACCACCACCCCGAGCGGCGGAAGGGTGAGGGAGAGCGAACAGGAATGCCCGTGGAACGGGACCGGCTCCGCTCCGCACCCCCCGAAGTTCCCGCACCCGCTCCCGCCGTAGCACGAAGCGTCGCTGCAGAGGAGTTCCCGCCAGGAGCCGCCCGCCGGGACGCCGATCCGGTAGCCGTGCCGGGGCACCGGCGTGAAATTGCAGGCCGCGAGGATGGTGCTGTCGTCGCTTTTCCTCAAATAGCTGATGACGCTCTGCTCCCAGTCGAGGTGGTCGACCCACGCGAACCCTTCCGGCGAGAAGTCCCGCTTGTGCAGGGCGGGCTCGGAGCGGCAGAGGCGGTTGAGGTCGCGCACCCAGCGCCGCACGCCTTCGTGGGGGGCATAGTCGAGGACGTGCCACTCGAGGCTCCGGGTATGGTCCCACTCGGCCCGCTGCCCGAACTCCCCGCCCATGAAGAGGAGTTTCTTGCCGGGGTGGGTGTACATGTACCCGAAGAGAAGGCGGAGTCCGGCGAACTTCTGCCAGTCGTCGCCGGGCATCCGTCCGATGAGGGAGCCCTTCCCGTGGACCACTTCGTCGTGGGAGAGGGGCAGGATGAAGTTCTCCGAGAAGGCGTAGAGGATGCTGAAGAGCAGCTCGTCATGGTGGTACTTGCGGTAGACCGGGTCCTTTGAAACGTAGCGGAGGGTGTCGTGCATCCAGCCCATGTTCCATTTCATCCCGAAGCCGAGCCCGCCCGTATAAGTAGGACGGGTCACCATGGGCCATGCCGTCGACTCCTCCGCGATGATCTGAACGTCGGGGTGCTTTTTGTAGGCGACTTCGTTGAGCCGCCGCAGGAAGGCGATCGCTTCGAGGTCCTCGCGCCCCCCGTAGCGGTTGGGAACCCATTCGCCCGAGGCGCGGGCATAGTCGAGGTAGAGCATCGAGGAGACGGCGTCGACGCGAAGCCCGTCGGCGTGGCATTGGCCGAGCCAGAACATGGCGCTCGAAAGCAGAAACGCCTGCACCTCGTAGCGGCCGTGGTTGAAGATGCAGCTCGTCCATTCGGGATGCAATCCCCGTGCGGGATGGGCGTGCTCGAAGAGGTGGGTTCCGTCAAACCGGGCAAGGCCGTAGTCGTCGGCCGGGAAATGGGAGGGCACCCAGTCGAGGATCACCCCGATCCCGTGCCGGTGGAGCCGGTCGATGAGGTGCATGAAGTCGTCAGGGGTGCCGAACCGGGAGGTGGGGGCGAAGTAGCCTTCCGTCTGGTAGCCCCATGACCCCTCGAAGGGATGCTCCATAAGGGGGAGAAACTCGACGTGCGTAAACGCCATGTCGCTCACATAATCGGCGAGCGCTTCGGCCATCTCCCGGTACGTGAGCGGCCGGTCCCCGTCCCCCGGCACCCGCCGCCAGGAGCCGGCATGCACCTCGTAGATGGCGATCGGGCTTTCGTGCCCGTTGTGCTCGTGGCGGGTTTCCATCCAGGCGCCGTCGCTCCACTGAAACGCGGACTCCCAGATGACCGACGCCGTGGGGGGAGGGGTCTCCCAGAAGCGTGCAAACGGATCGCCCTTGTCGGCGGTAAGACCGTGATGCCGCGAGACGATATGGTACTTGTACCGCATCCCCTGCCCGGCGCCCGGGACGAATCCCTCCCAGACTCCCGAGCTGTCGGGCCGGGAGGAGAGGGGGTCCGCCTGCGGGTCCCATCCGTTCCAATCCCCGATCACCGAGACCGAGGCGGCGTTCGGGGCCCAGACGGCGAAGAAAGAGCCGTCCTCCCCGCCGTGCCGCATCGGGCGGGAGCCGAACTTCTTATGGAGTCCGGTATGCTCGCCCCGTTTAAACAGGTAAATATCATAATCGGTGATGATATCGGGGACGGAGCCCCCTGATTCCGTTGCCATGATCGTGTGCCGTTCGTGCAGGGTATCACCGCCAAACCGTATCGGTTCAGGTCGTCTCCACGGCCGCAACCGCGGCATATACCTCAAGCATCATCGTAATGACCTTATCCCATGTAAAATTCTTTTCCACTTTCCTGCGTCCGGCGGCGCCGAACGCCTTGATGGAAGTGGGATCGTCGAGGAGATAGTTAACTGCCCAGGCAAAGGACTCCGGCGTCACCGACACTCTGATCCCATCGACGAAGTTCTCGATGTTCTCGGCGAGTCCGCCGACATCGGAGGCAACCACGCAGCGGTTTGCGCTCCACGCCTCGGTGAGCACCAGGCCGAAGGGCTCGTTCCGGCTTGGAATAATGACGATGTCTGCGCTGTTGAGAAGTTTCAGGTGTTCGCCGTCTGAGATGTAGCCCGTGAACCGGACCGGCAGGCCACGCGCTTTCTCCTCGCAGTGCACCCGCATGGAGCCGTCGCCTGCGATGATGAACTGCGCATCGGGATGGTTTCGGAGGATGAGCGGGACGGCGTCGAGAAGGAGGTCGGGACCCTTCTGGTAGACGAGCCGTCCGACGAAGAGGATGAGGGGGGCGGCAGGGTCGATGCCGTACTCCCGCTTGACGGTGCCGGCGTCGACCGGCAGCCGGTACCGGTCGGGATCGATGCCGTTCGGGATGACACGGATCCTGGTTTCGGGTACGTGGTAGAGTTTGACGATTTCGTCCCGTGTTGTCCGCGAGACGGTGATGATCTGGTGTGCAATGTGGGCTGCGAACCACTCCATTCCCGAGATCTCGCCGAACTCCCACCAGTCGCCGAAATTTCCACCGTTCCTGCCGTATTCAGTGGAATGGAACGATATTACCGTGTTTCGATTCTTCAGCTCCCGGAGGGTGTCCACGAAGTGCCAGTCGTGAAAGTGGATGAGATCGAAGGGAGGCGAATCATAGTCGCGGAACCGCTCGAAAAGCTTCGCGCTCATGTCACGGCAGTACGCGACGATATTCGGCCCCGACGGAACACAGTAGTGGTAATGGACGCCGTGGATATCCTGGTCACCGGACGGTCCGCGGGTAAAGAAATGCACCTCGTGATCCCCGGCGATCTTTTCGGCAAGAGCGGTGGCGACCGGAGCGAGCCCGCCGACCCGCTCGGCATAGAGCGACTCCCAGCAGAATACAGCTACTTTCAGTCTTCTTCTGGATTTCCGGGGTTTTTTCTTCGGGGGTGCAGTGCCGGCGGGAGGGTGCATCTCCTGAACCATGTACTGGGTTTCATCTCCCGCCATCTATATAATTCCCTCCCCCGGTAGAGGGATGTGCTCAATCCGGGCGCCTGCCGCCGCAAAAAGGAAAAGAACGTGCCGACGGCACGAACCGTCATGGTTTGTCTCCCGGATCCGGTCTGGCCGGACATTCCCCGTGTCGCCGGCCTCCCCGGTCACGCCGCTTTTTCAATCGCCGCGATTAAATTCTCCATGACACGGTCGACCTGCCGCCACGTCGGATTCTCCGGGCCGGTACCCGGGCCCCGGAGGATGAACGGCCTTCCAACGTCCCCCGCTTTGCGCATCATCGGATCGAGGGGGATGGAGCCGAGAAACGGCACGCCGAGATCCCGGGCGGCCTGTTCTCCCCCGCCGCTGCCGAAGACCTCGATCTCCTTCCCGCAGTGGGGGCAGACCAAGCCGCTCATGTTCTCGATAATCCCCATCACCCGAAGGCCGATCTCCTGTGCGAACCGCACCGCCTTGCTGATATCGAGGATCGCGACGGCCTGCGGGGTCGTCACCACTACGGCGCCGGCGATGTTCGGGGCGATCTGTGCGATGGTGAGCGCCTCGTCACCCGTCCCCGGCGGGAGGTCGACGACGAGATAATCGAGGCTCCCCCAGTGCACTTCTTCGAGGAACTGGCGGATGACACCCATTTTCATCGGCCCGCGCCAGATAACCGGGCTGGTCTTCTCGGGAAGCAGAAACGCCATCGAGACGACCGAGAGGGTATCGGTCACCTTCACCGGCTCGATCGTGTTCTTCCGGTAGGAGAGAAGGTGCTTCTCCTCGACACCCAGAAGCTTGGGGATGTCGGGGCCGTGGATATCGAGATCGAGAAGGCCCGTCGGATGCCCGCGGTTTGCGAGGGCAATCGCCAGATTCGCGGCAACCGTGCTCTTGCCGACGCCCCCCTTGCCGGAGAGGATCAGGATGACGTGCCGGACCGCCATGGCGACCCTTTGGGGGCCGTGCGGGGGTGCCTTTCCGGGTTCGTCCATGCTGCTCTCTCTCGGGTACGTGCCGATAAAGGTTGCGGCGACGCAGGCGAATCGCGGTTTGACGGCGGGAAAACCGGTTCCGCGCCATTGCATAATACTTTATCCGGAAAAATTCATATCCTTCTATCCACGGGAAACGCATGACCGGACTATCTTCATCCCAGGATTCTCCCCGGCCGGGAAAAAATGATCTGCTTCACCGGGATATCTACCGGGGAATCAGGGTTCACCACATTCTCCTTTTATGTGTATTTCTCATCCTGGCCGGGCTTGGCATCTTTATCATCATCAGCCAGACCCATGCGGTCACGCACACCGCAATTGCTTCCTACCAGCAGACAGAACTCGAAATTGTCCGGGAAGCTGCCCGCAGCATCCAGGAATACGTCTATGTTCATACTGTTGTTCTGGGAAGGACCGATATCCGGACTATCGAACAGGAGATTTTTAAAAAATTCATCGAGCCCATCCACCTGCTGGAGAACGGTGACGCCTGGATCTACGCCCCCGATCACGTGGTGTTTGATCTGAGTTCTGATTTCCCCGACGAGTATCGCGGGAAAAGTATGGCCCAGATCTTCGCAATCCAGAAGGCTTTCGGCGCAAGCCATTACGAGGAGATGACCGCCGACGTCACCAATGCCCGCGAAGGCGTCGGCTATTATATCTGGCTTCCGGAGAAGGGGGAGGAGATCGCGGCATGGACACCGGTCACGGTGGGAGAGTATACATGGACGGTCGGCCTTTCCACGCCTCTTCCGGAGATCCTCGATGCAACCGGCGCCGGCACGACTATCATGACATCGTGGCTCGTCTTTTTCATGGGATTACTCGCCGCCGTGATCCTTTTCGGCGCATGGCTTCGTGCCGATATCCGGCGCAGCCGTTCCGAAACAGCTCTTCGCAGGAGCAATGAACAACTGCGCCTTCTCTCCGGCATCACCCGGCATGACATTCTCAACCAGCTCATGGTTCTGAGGGGATTTCTCGAACTATCGGGGATGGAGGTGGATGACGAACCGGTGAAGGGGTATATCGCAAAAGCGCTCCGCGCCGCTTCCGCCATCGAACGCGACATATCGTTTACGAAACTCTACCAGGATATCGGCATGCAGGCCCCGATCTGGCAGAACGTGCGGGATCTCGTAGAGAAGCAGCTACAGGTGCTCCTGCCCGACACGGTACGCTGCACGATGGATCTCGACGGGATCGAGATCAATGCGGACCCTCTGTTTGAAAAAGTCATGTATGCGCTGATTGACAATACCCTCCGGCACGGAGAGGGGGCGAGCGAAATCCGGCTTTCCTACCGGCTCACCGATGCCGGAGACCTTCTTCTGTGCTACGAAGATAATGGCGCCGGAATTGAGAGTGATAATAAGGAGCGGATTTTCTCACGCGGATTTGGTAAACACACGGGATTCGGGTTGTTTCTTTCACGTGAGATCCTCGCCATCACCGGCATCACGATCCGTGAGACCGGCACTCCCGGCGCCGGGGCACGGTTCGGGATTACCGTGCCGAAAAGGGCTTTCCGGGTGAGAACTCCCAAAAAGCAGTAACCGGTCAGGAACGATGCCGCGGGCCTTTCAGCCGCCGCACCGGGCATGCTCCGTGCCGGAGCCGGTTCCTCACCAGCGGAATTTTTCCTGCTTCTTGACAAGTTCAGCGAACGGGAGCAGCTCGTAGCCGTGCACCCTTCCGTCCTCGTCAATCCCGATCTCGATGAAGAGCTCGCATTCGGGGTGCTCCATGGCAATCACCGCCGGATCGGCTCCCTTCTGCACGAATCCCAGATCGGCGAGATTCCGCTCGATTTCGTTCACATCGCCCGCCTCGATGAGATCGAAGAGGTCTTCCACCTGTTCCATCAGGGCGATCTGCATCTCCTTATCCACCATATGCCCATAATAAGCACCCCCTGTTTATATTCGTTGGCTGATCCCCGGTGACGGGAATCGTACCGCACGGGCGATTCGCGGCTGCCGGCGGTGAAAGCGTGCCCGGCTCTCCCCCGCCCGCACGACGGCGCTCCGGCGGGTGCTCCTCTAATGAGTTGCATCAGCTTTAAAGCTGCGCGGCAGCCACCTTTCCAGTACACTTCCGGGGAACCGTTATGACACAACTGTATGCAGATTCTCGCCGCATCGCACCGGCGAACAGGGATGACTGGGAAACCGGCCGGATATGGGAGGAAGCCGGCTTCACGCCCCCGCTCCGCCACCGCGGTCTGGTCGAACTCCTCCACCGCCTTGGAATGGGAGATTACTCTGCGGCGGCCATGCTGGCACTGTCGCTCGCACGGGCGCCCTGCGACGATACCCGGGTCCGTATCACCGATCCCGGACTGCTCGCACGGGCCGCACGGCAGTTCGGCATCAGCACGGCGGAGAGGACGGACGAAGCCATCGCCCGCGATGTGGCAGACGCCGTCATCGACGAGTACGCGGAACCGCACCACCACTCTGTACACCGGAGTGGCCACGCATGAATTCAGGCTTCGACTGGCTCGCCCGCACCATTAACCGCCACCCGTACACCGTCACCGGCCTGGCGGCCGCCATCTTTGTCATCGCTCTCTTCGGAACGACGATGCTCTCCATGGAGACCGGCGACGACACCTACATCGACAAGGGCACCACCCGGGGAGCGCTCCTCAACCATTACAAGGATACCTACGGCTCCGATGCCATCATGATCCTCTTCGAGACCGATGACGTCATCAACCCGGAGGTGCTGGCGTACATCGACACGATCGAGCAGGATATCAGGAACGAGCGCTATATCGGGAGCGTAACCGGGATCGTCACCCTGATGAAGCAGGCCAACGGCGGCGTGCTGCCGGCGTCACAGGCCGATATCTCCCGGATTACGGAGAACACCCCTCCCGGCGTGCTGGAACGCTACCTGCCCTCGCAGCTGATGACCATCACCGCCATCACCCTCGATCCCGGTGTTTCCGGCGATGTCCAGAACCAGGTGCTCACCAGCATCAAGGCACTGATCCGCATCACCGATCCCCCGCCCGGCCTTTCCGTCACGCTCTCGGGAACCCCGGCATTCCAGATGGAGATGCAGGAGGAGATGGGTACATCGATGGGTATGCTGATTGCCGCCGCAATGCTCCTGATGGTGCTTGCGGTGATGCTCCTCTTCTCCCACGTCCGCTACCGCCTCCTCCCCGTCGCGGTGGTGGCGGTCGGCCTCATCCTGACCTTCGGGTTCATGGGCATCGCCGGGATACCTATCAGCATGACGGTGATCGGCGCGTTTCCCGTGCTGATCGGCATCGGCATCGACTACGCCATCCAGTTCCACTCCCGCCTCGACGAGACCGTCCGACACGCGAGCCTTGCCGAAGCGGTCACCGCAACCGTTGCGCAGGCGGGTCCGTCCGTCCTCATCGCCATGGGCGCGACATCGATGGGCTTTATCGCCATGCTCTTCGCTCCGGTCCCCATGGTGGCCGATTTCGGGATTACATGCACCATCGGTGTCGTCTGCTGCTTCATCGCCGCTCTGGTCATTGTTCCGGCCTTCGCCCTCATCATGCAGTACCGCCCGAAGGAGCATCGGGGCGTCATGGATGATGTCGCCTCCTGCGAACTCGACTGGAAAGGCTGCGAGGAGACGCCGCAGCATGCCGATCCGAGCCGCGGGTCGCTCATCGAGAAGTACGACATCCTGCTGGGCAGGCTTGCGTACGCCATCGCAAAGCACCCGATGCCCGTCATCCTTTTCTGCGGCCTTATCGCCATCACCGGTCTGCAGCTCGATATGCAGGTGCCGGTCAATGCCGACGAGGAGACCTTCGTGCCCTCGGATATGCCGGCGCTGCTGGATATGAAGAAGATCACCCGGACCATGGGGTCGACCTCGTCCATCCCCGTGCTCGTATCGGCGGACAATGTGCTTGACGGCGAGACCCTCACCTGGATACGCGACTTCGGGGACTACGAGCTGCGGGATGACAGGATCACCGGCGTTACGAGCATCGCCACGCTGCTCGCGCAGTATAACGGCGGTACGATGCCGTCAAACGAGGCGGAGGTCGCAGCGGTCATGGAGCTCATCCCGGAGGCCACCCGGGATCGCTACCTGAACGGCAACATGGAGGCGGTGATGGAGTTTTCGACGGTGGATATGGAGATGGATGTCACCCAGTCCTTTGTCAAGGACATGGCACGGGACCTGGCGTGGAACGAGCAGCCGGCGGGGGTCACCGCGAGCGTCACGGGAACGATGGAGATGTTCGCCGCTCTTATGGACGATATCAGGATGTCCAAGACCTCGATGACCATCACCGGGTTCGCCTTCATTCTTGCCTTCCTGCTGCTGGTCTACCGCAGGATCGGCGCGGTCTCCCCGCTCATCCCCATCGTCTTCATCGTGGGCTGGAACGGGGCGATCATGTACCTCTTCGGCCTCGACTATTCCCCGCTCACCGCCGTGCTCGGCTCGATGAGCATCGGGGTGGCCTCGGAATATACCATTCTCATCATGGAGCGCTGCGAGGAGGAGCGGGCAAAGGGGCTGGACATCTACGAGGCGATCCAGGCCAGCGTGCAGAAGATCGGCACGGCAATCACCGTCTCCGGCCTGACCACGGTCTTCGGGTTCTCGGCCCTCATCCTCTCGGCCTTCAACATGATCGCCAACTTCGGTCTGGTCACGGTGATCACGGTGGCCTTCTCTCTGATAGGCGCCATCTGCATTATGCCGGCGGTGATATCGCTCATGTACCGGTTTACCGGTGCGGAGAAGGTCTCCCCGCACCCCGGCAGCGCCGGCGGGTAATGCACCCCCGAGGAGGGACCGTCTTTTTTGTACGGTTATTTCTCGAGGTGCTCGACGATGCTTCGGGAGAGATAGCGGACAAGGGGGGTCGTGGTGCCGATAAATGCAAACCGTTCGGTGCCCCGGTTCCCGATGGCAAAGATCTCTTTTCCGTCGATAAAAAAAGCACACGCCATATTCATTTCCTCGCGCCTGCCCCCCGGCGTTTCCAGCATCTCCCTGAGAATGCCGCGGGCTTCGTACACGGGCAGGCTGATGCCGGCGAAGGGCTCGCGGTCGAGCACCACCACGTACAGGTTGATCCGCCGCCGGAGCTGTTTGAAGAGGTGCTGGTGGGTGCGGAGAAATGCGGGATCGTTGCACATCACGACGAGCTCATCCTGTACCTTGCGGAAAATGCCCTGGAAATGGTTTTCAATCGCCCAGTCGCTCTTGAGGGCGAACCACGGCGTGGAAGAGGTCAGGGGCTCCATCTCGAGGCTTTTCAGGGCGGCCCGCGTCTCCTCGAGAGCGGCAACGGTGTCCGCCTTGATACGATCGATCATTGGATCGATGTCAAGGCAGTAATAGGCATTGGGGGATCCCTCCTCGACGCCGATGAAGCCGCGCTGGACAAGATCGTGCAGGATTTCATAGATGCGCCCCCGTGGGACGCCGCTCACTTCGTGGATGTTGCGTGCGGTGGCTTTCCGGAGGCCCACCAGCGTCGAATAGACTTTTGTCTCGTATTCGTTGAGGCCCAGCGCACGCAGGCGGGGGGTAATGTCGCCGGTCATTGCTCCTGTATTGGGTTGCTACAGTTATGGGACTATCGTCCCGCCGGCCGATGCACGGGGACACGACCGTCCCGCCGGGCAGGGATCGCTGCCGTCACCGGCAGTGCGGGTATGCGGCCCTCAGCCCCGTGTGCGTCCCCTTCCCGGAAAATCACCGCACATGGTGCCGGAGATAGCATTTTATACGAATCCGGATTACTGCACACTAAACACTGAAGGGCGACCGCGGGCCGTTATCCGGCCGGATGCGCCCGGAGGAACGTGCGATGGACGACGACGGGCACCGGCAGGAGAGCCGGACGGACGATGAGCGGCAGGAGAATACCGGGGGCGGGCAATCCCCCGGCGAACAGGCACAAGCCCCCGATACCGCACCCGGCACGGCCCGGACCGCGGACCTGAAAGTCACCGGCATGCACTGCGCCACCTGTGCCGTCACGATCGAAAAAGCACTCGCAAAGCTCGACGGCGTCGCGGGCGCCCGGGTGAACTATGCGGGCGATACGGCGACGGTCGAGTATGATCCCGGCCGTGTCACCCTCTCAGACCTGGAAAAAGCGGTCGAGGAGTCGGGATACGGAATCGCGAACGATCAGGTGACGATCAAGGTCGGCGGGATGACCTGCGCCACCTGTGTCATGACGGTGGAAAAAGCCCTCGGAAAGCTCGAAGGAGTCGTATCCGCCACGGTGAACCTAGGGTCGGAGCGGGCATACGTTGTCTACAATCCCCGGGTGACCGCCGTCGGGGAGATGCGCACCGCCATCGAGGGGGCGGGGTACCGGTACCTCGGCATCGAGGGGGAGGATACCGAAGACCTCGAACGGAACGCCTACGAAGAGGACCTCCGCGACAAGATGCGGCGGATCATCGTGGGATTCGGCGTCTCGCTTCCGCTGATGGCGATCATGCTCCTCGGCATTCCGACACCCGTTCCGCTCCCGTGGTTCATGTTCGTCATCGCAACCCCCGCATTCCTCTACCTCGCGTACCCGATCTTCCTTGCGGGGTACCGGGCGATGAAGAACGGCACCCTGAACATGGACGTCATGTACTCCATGGGCATCGGGGTGGCATACGGCTCCTCGGTGCTCGGCACGTTTCAGGTCGTCCTGACGCAGAACTTCATGTTCTACGAGACCGCGGTGATGCTCGCGGCATTCCTCACGCTCGGGCGGTATCTCGAGGCGCGGGCGAAGGGGCGGACGTCGGACGCGATTAAAAAGCTCATCGGCCTGCAGGCGAAATCCGCCACCGTCCTTAAGGACGGGGAGGAGACGGAGGTTTCGGTCGGGGACCTCGCCGTGGGGGATGTCGTGATCATCCGTCCCGGCGAAAAGGTCCCGGTCGACGGCGAGGTGGTGAAGGGCGAAAGCTCGGTGGACGAATCGATGATCACCGGCGAACCCATCCCGGTATTCAAGAGGGAAGGCGCGTCGGTCGTCGGCGGGACCATCAACCAGAACAGCGTGCTTGAGGTCAGGTCGACGAAGATCGGCAAAGACACGGTGCTCGCGCAGATCATCCGGCTCGTCGAGGCGGCGCAGGGCTCGAAACCGCCCGTCCAGCGGATCGCGGACACCGCCGTGTCGTATTTCATCCCGGTGGTGCTCACCATCGCGATCGCCGCATTCGCGGCCTGGTACTTCCTCCTCGGCGGCACCCTGCTCTTCTCGCTGACGGTGCTTATCTCCATCCTCGTGGTCGCCTGCCCCTGTGCCCTCGGGCTGGCCACGCCCACGGCGGTCACCGTGGGGGTGGGCCGCGGAGCCGAGCTCGGAACGCTGATCAAGAACGGCGAAGCGCTTGAAGTCGCAGAACGCCTCACAACGGTGGTCTTCGACAAGACCGGCACGCTGACACGCGGAAAGCCGGAGGTCACCGATATCGTGACCTTCGGCATCGGCGATCGCGCCCTGCTCGGGATTGCGGCAACCGTCGAGCACGGATCCCGGCACCCGCTCGCCGAGGCGATCGTCGCGAAGGCGGCGATGGAGGGAATCGAACCGGGGGAAGCCACCGGGTTCGACACCTTCGGGGGAAAAGGCGTCGCTGCGATCGTCGGGGGCAGGCAGGTGCTCATCGGCAACAGGATGCTCATGTCCGACCAGGAGATCCCCAGTCCCGTCAGCCTCGAGCAGGTGATCAAAATGCGCGAGAAGGAGGGGAAGACCGTCGTGCTCGTCGCCCTCTCCGGCGAGATCGTGGGGATCATCGCCATCGCCGACACCCTGAAGGAGACCACGCCTCCCGCCATCGCGGCGCTCCGGGCGATGGGGCTTGGGGTCGTGATGCTCACGGGCGACAATGCACGGACCGCGATTGCCATCGGCCGCGAGGCGGGCATCGACCGCGTGATTGCCGAAGTGCTGCCCGACGAGAAGGCGAGAGAGGTGAAAAGCCTCCAGCAGGGCGGGGAGACGGTGGCGTTTGTCGGCGACGGCATCAACGACGCCCCGGCGCTGGCGCAGGCGGATGTGGGCATCGCGATCGGGAGCGGCACGGATGTGGCGATCGAAAGCGGCGACATCGTGCTCATCCACGACGACCTCCGGGACGTCGTCGCGGCGATCCAGCTCTCCGGGAAGGTGATGGGCCGCATCCGCCAGAACCTCTTCTGGGCGTTTGCCTACAACACGGCCCTCATCCCGGTCGCGGCGGGTGTCCTGTATCCCTTCTTCGGCATCGCCTTCCGGCCGGAACTCGCCGGGCTCGCGATGGCACTCTCCTCGGTGACGGTCGTATCGCTCTCGCTGATGCTCAGGACCTATATACCCCCGGTGCGAAAAGAAGAGATCACTGCGGCCGGACTGCCGCGGAAGGAGACAGCGTCCATGAAGAAGATTGCAATCGATCCCGTATGCAAAATGGAAGTCGACGAAGAGACGGCGAAATTCACGACCATCTACAAAGGGAAGAAATACTTCTTCTGCGGGCCGGGATGTAAGACCGCCTTCGAGGCGGAGCCCGGGAAGTATCTCGACTGAACGGGTGCCGCTAAAGGCGCACGATGCGTGCCGTCCGGGCATCGGTGTCGAGCAGCGCGGCCGTCGCCTGTCCGGTCAGGTACCCGCACGCTTCCCCGGGGTTGACGACGAGGGTGCCGCCCGCCCGAAAACTCCCCGCCTCATGCGTATGGCCGTGGACAACGGCGTCGAATGCGCCGCTTTTGACGAGCGCGTCGAGCAGCGCGGGTTCATGCCCGTGGTAGAGCGCTACGGAGAATCCGTCCGCATCGATCTCTGCGAAGTACCCGCGGATATCCACGTTTCCGGCCGCGGCGCATTTCGCCAGCAGAAGCGCCCGGTCACCGTCGTTGTTCCCGAACACGCCGATCACCGGCATGGAGAGGTTCGCGAGCTCGGGGATGACAAACGGCGAGACGAAATCGCCTGCGTGGAGGACGAGGCCGACCGCCTCCGCATTCATGAACCTGACCGCCGTCCGGACGAGCGGAAGGTGGTCATGGGTATCGGAGAGAATTCCGAGGATCATCGCAATCACCAAACCATCATCCGGCGGCGACGGGGGATAACCTTTGCGGACTTTTTTTCGGAGAGAAACGCAATTACTGATCATGGTCACATGGCCGGTTCCGGACAGCCCCGCGAAAACCCCGCCGGAAAAGGGCGAACCCGGCTCGTTTTGGGAAGATCGCGGCGACCGCCTCCATTGCGGGATCGACATCCATGCACCGGCGGGCAGTACGGTCGTGGCAATCGCGGACGGGACCGTCATCGAAACCGGTGTCCAGACCGATCCCGCATGGGTCCCCTACTGGAACAGGACATGGTTCGTGCTCGTCGACCATCAGGGGATCTGTATCGCCCGGTACGCGGAGCTGGCCGATATCACGGTCAGGAAGGGCGACGCCGTCCGTGAAGGGGAGTGCCTCGGGCATATCGGCAGCGTGATCGATCCCGGCCGGGTGACCGGCACCGCTCCCGCGTATATCAGAACGCTCGTCAGGTCCGGATTCACCGCCATGCTCCATCTCGAATGCTACCGGTCCCCGCCCGGCCTTTTGGGGGAGAAGTACAGCGGAGGAAACTGGTTCGGCCGGGAACCGCCTTCCGCGCTCTGCGATCCGGGCATCATTCTCACGGCGGTCGGTGACAGGGACCGTGCCTCCCGCTCCCTGCATTTTACCCCCTCCGCCGAAATACTGATTCGACCCGAGGAACGACCACGATGACCCCCCCGGCACCCCGCGACCATCGCACCGGCAGACGCAGATCGTCGCCGGAGAGGATTTTTTCCGTCCTCTTCGCCTCGGTCTTCTCCGCTACGCTCGGCCTCGGCATCATCGTGCCGCTGCTGCCGTTCTATGCGGAGAGCCTCGGTGCGACCGGACTCTGGATCGGGATCATCTTCTCCGGGTTCGCCGTGTCGCGGGCGGTCTTCATGCCGGTCATCGGGAGGCTCTCCGACCGGAAGGGACGGCGCCTGTTCCTGCTCGCCGGCCTGCTTCTCTACACGCTGGTCTCGGTCGCCTACATCTCCGCGACCAGTGTCGAAACCCTCACGCTGGTCAGGATGCTCCACGGATTCGCCTCCGCAATGGTCATCCCGGTCGCGATGGCCTACGCGGCCGACTTCTCGCCCGAAGGCAGGGAGGGAAAATACATGGGCACCTTCATGGTCTCGCTCTTTCTCGGGATGGGCGTCGGGCCGCTCCTCGGCGGCGTGATCCTGGATATGGCGGGCATGGATGCCGTGTTCCTCTCGATGGCGGTATTTTCAGCCTTTGCACTCGGCATCTGCGCCCTGTTCCTCCCTGAAGCCGGAAAGCGCCTTACGGAGGGCGCATCGCTGCTGCAGACCGTCAGGAACCGCATCCTCCGGCCCGTGCTCTTTTTCCGCGTCGCCCATGCCTTCGGACGGGGCACGCTCATGGTCTTCGTGCCGCTCCTCGTGGCGGCACCCGCACTCCTGCCCGACGGCACCATCATCCACCAGGGCCTCTCCGCAACCGAGATCGGCATCGTCATCTCCGCGAGCGTCCTCTCCACCGCCTTCCTGCAGCGCTCCTGCGGGAAGCTTGCCGACAGGCACAACAAAGTCCGCCTGATTGTCATCGGTTCCGTCATCGACGCGGTTGCGCTCATCACCCTCCCGTTTCTCGACGGATTCCTTCCGATACTGGCCCTTGCGCTCTTCTTCGGCTTCGGGAGCGGGATCGCCCTTCCCGCCGCAACGTCGTTCGTCACCATCGCCGGGCGCGAAACGGGGCAGGGTGCGGCGATGGGGGCGTTCAACACCGCGATGAGCATCGGCATGATCACCGCGCCGCTGATCTTCGGGGCGATCATGGATGCCTCGGGAATTTTCTGGGTTTTTATGGCGTCCGCAGGCGTCAGCATCACAAACGCCCTCCTGTTTTACCGGATGTCGGTTGCGGCGGGGATTGCGTGACGAAACGAAACGGTGAACATACGTCACGGCGTATCAATCCCCGATGACCGACGGGATTGCAATTGATATCGCCCTTATTCCGCCCGACGCCGTCCTCGAGGCGGCCATCCTGATAAACAGGACGATGAATGCAAAGTCCGAAAATCCGGTGATCCGGCTCGGGAAAGAGACGGCACTCCCCCACATATCGCTGGCCATGGGCGCGGTCTCCGAAAAGGATCTGCCCGCCCTCGGCACCATCCTCGACGATATCGCGGCAGACGCACTTCCCCTCGATATCTTCCCCGACGAGATTGTCACCGTCGCCACCGGCACGGGCGACCGGGTCTCGGGCCTGAACATCGAACGGACGAATCGCCTGCTGGAGCTCCATACGACAATCATGCGGGCTGCCGAACCTTTTTTTCTCCCGCGGGCAACGGCGGAGATGGTCGCCCGCGAACCGGGGGGAGCGGTCACCCCCTTCACGTGCGACTACTGTACCGGCTATCCGGAGAAAGCGGCATACGAACGGTTTTCCCCGCATATCACCCTCGGGTACGGGGAAGCGGGCACCGGTACGGACAGGTCGCTCTTCCCCTGCATGATCCGGTGCACGACACTCGCCGTCTGCCATTTGGGGAACAACTGCACCTGCGAGAGGATTCTCTCCCGCCATACCGCCCCCGGCAGTCTCCGCCGGCCCTGATGCGGGGCAGGGATTATAAGGTGATACAACCATCCGCGTATAACGCAGGGGGAAGACACCGTGCTTATTGAAAAGGTTAAATCTGCGGGAATCGCTCACAACTCGTATTTTATCGGTTCGAACAACGAAGCTGCCGTCATCGACCCACGCAGGGACTGCGATGTCTACCTCGATATCGCCCGTGCCCACAATATGCGCATCACCCATATTTTTGAGACGCACCGGAACGAGGACTACGTCATCGGTTCGCAGGAACTGGCCTCGCTCTCGGGGGCGGAGATCTACCACGGAGCGAAGCTTGATTTCGCATACGGCAGGAGCGCGTTTCACGGGGACGAATTCAGGATCGGGGAGCTCGGACTCACCGTGCTCGAAACCCCGGGCCACACCGACGAGAGCCTCTCCGTCGTTGCACGGGAAAAACCGGGCAGCGAGCCGCTCATGATCTTCACGGGCGATGCCCTCCTCGCAGGCGATGCCGGGAGGACCGACTTTTACGGCCCGGAAAACCGCACCCGGATGTCGACGCTCCTCTATGAATCCATCTTCGAAAAAATCCTCCCGCTCGGGGACGGCGTGATCGTCTGCCCGGCGCACGGGGCCGGTTCGGTCTGCGGCAAGAGCATCGCTGACCGCGAGTACACCACCATCGGTTTCGAGAAGAAGACGAATCCGCTGCTGGCCATGACGCGGGACGAATTTATCCGGGCGAAATCGACCGAACACCACTACTATCCGCCCTATTTCAGGAAGATGGAGGAGCTGAACAAAAACGGGGCTCCGCGCCTCCGTCATCTTCCCGAACCCGTGGCGCTCTCCCCGGCCGATGTGGAACAGCTCCGCACCGGGATTGTCCAGATGATCGATATCAGGTCATTGACGGGATTTGCCGGCGCACACATCCCCGGATCGCTCAGCCTGCCCCGCGAAATCCTGCCGGTCTATGCAGGCTGGCTGATCCGGTACGAAGATCCCATCGTGCTCATCGACGACTACAACCACGGCCTCCACGATATCGTGAGCGCACTCATCAGGCTCGGGTATGACAATGTCATCGGCTACCTTGCAAACGGCTTTCCCGCATGGTTCAGGTCGGGAGGCGCGATGGCGTCGGTGGGACTGCTGGACGCGACGGCGACACGCGACAAAATCCAGTCGGGTGCCCCGTTCCTGCTGGATGTCCGCCCCCTGGAGGCATGGGAGACGAAGGGACATATTCCCGGCGCACGGCACATCTATCTCGGCGAGCTCCCCGACAGGATCGCGGAGATCCCGGCGGCGGGCGAGATCGTCGTCTACTGCGATGCGGGATTCAAGGGCAACGCCGCCGCCAGCCTGCTGAAAAAAGCGGGGCATGACCATGTCTGGAACCTGCTCGGCGGCATGGGCGCGTGGCAGCAGGCGGGGTTCCCGGTGGAGCGGTAACCGGGAGCGGTTGCCTTACTGGATCTGCCGGAGCAGGCCGACCATCGCCTCGACGCTGGTCGTCGGCATGGTGCACCGGAAGTTCGAGCAGACATAAGCCGTTGCACTCGCGTCGATCATCTCGAGGTCGCGGATATAGGGTGCGATGCGGCCGATTTCTTCGGATTCTCCGGCATACGCACACACGACGACCGTACGGGGAAGGAAAGAGGCGTGCAGGGCCTCGACCATGCGGGATGTGTCGGCGGCGTTTCGCCTGCCGACCACAACGACCTCTTTTGTCGGACCCTTTGCGAAATCAAGGCCGCAGAGAAAGAAAGCATGGGTTGTCGGCGATTGCATCACCGCACCGGAAAATGTATCCGTAAGGTCCGACGCACGCTGGTCGAACGCCATATCGCCGGTGATGCGGGAGAGGCGGAGAAGGTTTTGGAGCATGACGGCGTTTCCGGACGGCCATTCGCCGTCCGCACTGACCTTCATCCGCATTATCAGGGCTTCGGCATCGTCCGCGGTAAAGAAATAACCGCCCTTTTCCGAATCCCAGAAGCGGTCGGTGCAGTCGGCCAGCAGCTCCATCGCCTGCCTGAGATACTGCGGTTTGAAAGACGCTTCATAGAGCTCGATGAGCCCCCATATCATGAAGGCATGGTCATCAAGCGACGCGGGGATCGCAGCCTCGCCCTCGCGGTACCGGTGGAGGAGCCGCCCGTCGCCGTCCCTGAGAACCTCGAGCAGCCATCGTGCCGCAGTCTCCGCCGCAGTGAGATAGTCCTGACTGTCAAATGCCCGGGAGGCCGTCGCAAGCGCCGCGATCATCAGGCCGTTCCGATCCGCGAGGATTTTTTCGTCGCGGCGGGGGCGCACCCGCATGCTCCTCCGGCAAAAGAGCGCCTGACTGATATCCTCCACCCGTGCCCGGAATCCAGGCATATCCATGCCGTACCGGGCCGCAAGCGTCTCTTCGGGCTCGTCGAGATAGAGAATGTTGCGTCCCGTCCTCATGCGGGATGATTCGTCGGTGAAATTGCCCCCCTTCACCACGTTGAAGACATCTTCGGTGAAGGCAACATCCTCTTTCGCGAGAACCTGTTCCAGTTCCGACGCGGTCCAGAGATAGAAGAGGCCCTCCTCCCCTTCGCTGTCGGCGTCCTCCGCCGTGAAGAACGCGCCGTCGGGGCTTCGCAGATCACGAAGTGCATAGGTAAGGATTTCCTGCGCCGTGCGCCGGAATAGCGCCCCGCCGGTTGCCTGGAATGCCTCGGTGGCCGCGAGTGCGAGCTGCGCCTGATCGGAGAGCATCTTTTCAAAATGCGGGATACGCCACATGCTGTCCTTCGCATACCGGTGGACGCCGAATCCCACCTGGTCCCATATCCCCCCCTGCCGTATCGCTTCGATCGTGTGCCTGACCATATGGAGAAGCCGGTCGTCGGACGTCCGTTTCCACATCCTGAGCAGGAACATGAGGGCCGGGGCGGAGGGAAATTTCGGTGCCGATCCGAAGCCTCCGTTTACCTCGTCGAATTCCGATTCGAACAATGAGCAGGCGTCCATGAGAATCCCGTCGTCGAGGATCCCTTCGGGAGGGAGGCACGATTCCCGGAGCGCTTCGATAATCTTTTCCGCGGATTCGAGCACCTCATCCTTCCGGCCCTCCCAGAGATCACGGATCATCGGGAGCAGGTCGAGAAGGCCGGTCATGCCGAACCGCGATTCCTTCGGGATGTAGCTCGCCGCAAAGAACGGCCGTCGGTCGGGCGTCATGATGATGGTCATCGGCCACCCGCCCCTCCCCGTCATCGCCTGGCAGGCCCGCATGTAGATCTGGTCGATATCGGGCCGTTCCTCGCGATCGACCTTGATGGAGACGAACGATTCGTTGAGGAGCCGGGCGACGTCCTCGTCCTCGAAGGACTCCTCCGCCATCACGTGGCACCAGTGGCATGTGGAATAGCCGATCGAGAGGAACACTGGCTTATTCTCCTGTCCGGCACGGGCAAACGCCTCGTCGCCCCACGGGTACCAGTCAACGGGGTTGCATGCATGCTGCAGAAGATACGGGCTTTTTTCGTGGATCAAACGATTCCTCGCCTGCCCGACTGCGCACGTCCGCTCGTCGTTCTCCATCGGCATCCTCCTCTCTCCAAAGAGAACCTCCCGGTAAAAATAAGTAACCCCCGGGGGCTGACGTGGCAGGGGGAATGATGCTTTATGCACTGTCCGTATCTCTATGTAGTCAGGCGGACAATTATACTGGCACGGAACAATGAACACCATCGTCATCAAGGGTGCCCGGGAGCATAACCTGAAAAATATCACGTGCGAGCTTCCCCGCGACGCCCTCATCGTCATCACCGGCGTCTCGGGATCGGGCAAGTCGACGCTTGCGTTCGACACGATCTATGCCGAAGGGCAGCGGCGGTACGTGGAATCGCTCTCCGCGTACGCCCGGCAGTTCCTCGGCCTGATGAACAAGCCCGACGTCGACAGTATCGACGGGTTGTCGCCCGCCATCTCGATCGAGCAGAAGACGACCTCGAAAAATCCCCGGTCGACGGTGGGAACGGTGACCGAGATCTACGACTATCTCAGGCTGCTCTATGCCCGCATCGGCATCCCGCACTGTCCGGTTCACAACATCAGGATCGAGTCGCAGACCCCCGACCGGATCGCCGCCTCGATTGCGGCGGAGTGCGCCGGCATGGTCACCATCCTCGCACCCGTCGTGCGCCAGAAGAAGGGGACCTACCAGCAGCTCATCCGCGACCTCAATAAAGAAGGGTATATGCGTGTCCGGGTGAACGGGGAGATCCGCCGCACCGACGAGACGGTGACCCTCGAGAGGTACAAAAAACACGATATCGAGATCGTCGTCGACCGGCTGGACACCGGCGAACTCTCGCGCCTCACCGAGGCATGCGAGACGGCGATCGCCCGGTCGGACGGCATCCTCATCGCGCTCTCCGAAGACGGGACGGAAAAAGTCTTTTCGGCGGCGCTGGCATGCCCCGTCTGCGGCATCTCGTTCGAGGAGCTCCAGCCGCGGATGTTCTCCTTCAACAGCCCGTTCGGCGCCTGCGAGGAGTGCAACGGCCTCGGCATCAGGATGGAGTTCGATCCCGATCTCATCATCCCCGATACCGCGAAAAGCATCTCCGACGGCGCGGTGGCGCTGTACCGGAACTTCCTCGACGGGTACCGCATCCAGTACCTCGCCGCGGTCGCAAAACACGCGGGCTTCGACATCTTCACGCCGGTCCGCGACCTTTCGGAGCGGCAGTACCGGACGCTCATGTACGGCTCCGACGAAAAAATCCGCTTCTCGATGCGGATGAAGAACGGCGACGGAAACTGGAACTACACTGGGGCGTGGGAGGGGCTGCTCCCGCAGGCGGACCGGCTGTACCACCAGACGAAGTCCGAGTACCGCCGCCGCGAACTGGAGAAGTTCATGCGCATCTCCCCCTGCCCGGCATGCGGGGGGAAGCGGCTCAGGGAGAAGGTGCTTGCCGTAAAGATCGCGGAGATGTCGATCGTGGACGTGACGGCCCTCCCCGTCAGCGATGCAATCCGGTTCTTTACGGACCTGACGCTCACCGACCGGGAGCAGGAGATCGCCCGGCTCGTCCTCCGCGAGATCCGATCGAGGCTTGCATTTCTCGAACAGGTCGGGCTCGGGTATCTTACCCTCTCGCGGAACTCGGGCACTCTCTCCGGCGGAGAGGCCCAGCGCATCCGCCTCGCGACCCAGATCGGGTCGAACCTCATGGGCGTCCTCTACGTGCTGGACGAACCCTCCATCGGGCTGCACCAGCGCGACAACCACAAACTGATCGAGACGCTCCAGCGGCTGCGCGACCTCGGCAACACGCTCATCGTCGTCGAACACGACGAGGACACGATCCGCCATGCCGACTATGTCGTGGACATGGGGCCGGGGGCGGGGCTCCACGGCGGCGAGATCATCGCCGAGGGCACGCCGGCGGATATCGTCGCGAACCCCGACTCGCTCACCGGCCGGTATCTCGCGGGCACCCTCTCGATTCCCGTTCCTGCGACCCGGCGGACGGCGGGCGGGTTCATCCGCATCACGGGCTGCCGGGAGAACAACCTCAAGAACATCGATGCCGCCGTACCGATCGGCCTCCTCTCGGTCGTCACCGGCGTCTCGGGAAGCGGGAAGTCGACGCTCGTCTACGAAACGCTCTACAAGGCGCTGATGCGGAAGGTCTACGGGTCCCGCGAGACGCCGGGCGCGTACGACGACCTCGGGTTCGACGAGGAGATCGACAAGGTGATCGTGATCGACCAGAGCCCGATCGGGAGGACGCCGCGGTCGAATCCCGCCACGTACACGAAGGTCTTCGACGAGATTCGGAAGGTGTTTGCCGAAATCAAAGAGGCGAAAATCCGCGGGTACAAACCGGGCAGGTTCTCGTTCAACGTGAAAGGGGGCCGGTGCGAAGCCTGCAGCGGCGACGGCGTGATCAAGATCGAGATGAACTTCCTTCCCGACATCTACGTCGAGTGCGAGGAGTGCAAGGGGACCCGGTACAACCGGGAAACGCTCGAGGTGAAGTACAAAGGGAAGTCCATCGCCGACGTGCTGGCCATGAGCGTGGAGGAGGCGATGGAGCTCTTCGCCAACATCCCCGCCATCCGGACGAAGCTGGAGACCCTCTGCCGGGTGGGGCTCGGGTACATCGCGCTCGGCCAGAGCTCGACGACGCTCTCGGGCGGCGAGGCGCAGAGGATCAAGATCACCCGCGAACTCGCCAAACGGGCGACGGGACGGACATTGTACCTGCTCGACGAACCCACCACCGGCCTCCATTTCCACGATGTCAAAAAGCTTATCGCCGTCCTCAACGACCTCGTGGAAAAGGGCAACACGGTCGTGGTGATCGAACACAACCTCGACGTCATCAAGTCCGCCGACCACGTCATCGACCTCGGGCCCGAGGGCGGAGACGATGGCGGGAAGATCGTGGCAACGGGAACGCCGGAACAGATCGTCAAGGTGAAGGCGAGTTATACCGGGGGATTTTTACGCGACCTGCTTGGAAGGATTTAAACGCTTTTTTTGGCATTTTCCGTATTTGAAGCGTTATTTTCTTTTTAAATCCGGGATACTTATGTGAACAGATGGGTGATCTGATACAGATCCACTCTCAAATCAAATGTTAAAATTATCTTTCGAAAAATTTGATGTATATGACCGTCATCATGGTCACATCATCATTACTTACTCCTTTTTCCTGATCGAATGGATGATAAATACCATGCCGACGATCATCGCAACCGGTAAAGCAACGGTTGGGAATTCCGGTGTGGGAATGGTACCCGTTTCGACCTTCGTCTGTTCGTTTACAGTTGTCTGGGGTGTTTGATCGCTTTCGATGACAACACTGTTGGTGATCATGCCATCAGGAGTTCCTGCCTTAACCTCGACCGTGACGGTCAGGCTGCCGGATGCACCCGCTGCAACTGTGCCAAGGTTCCAGGTAACAACCCCGCCTGCCTCAGTGCCACCGCCGGTTGCAGAGACAAAGTCAACCTCTGCAGGCAGAGTATCCTTGATAACAACGTTATCAACCGGATATGCATTTGCATTATCGTAGGTAATGGTGTAGCTGAACTGCTCGCCGGGTTTGACAGGATCCTTGCTGTCAGATTTTGCAAGGTTCAGCGGATTGTATGAGATTTCTTTTCCGGGAATACAGAGACCGGTCGGGTTACCGATATCCGATGATTGCCAGAGTTGGTTGAGGTTCTTGTCGTACACCATTAACTTGTCGGAACCACCACTGCCCTGGTTGCCGGTTGTAATGTATAACAGGCCGGTCGGGGGATCAACTGCAAGTCCAACCACATTGTCATTTACCAATGTGATATAGGTTTCAGTGCTGGTTCCCATGTCGTATTTGCAGAGCCGTCCAAGACTTCCGTAGGCTGGGTAGGCATTGCCGGTATAGAGTATCTGGTTACTGACATCAATGGCTATTCCCATGACCTTCTGTGAAACCGTTTTGGTGCCGGCTGCTGACCAGTCGTTGGTGTTGAAGATTTTCACATTTGTTGTCAGGTCACCAACATATAACTTGCCGTTCTTTTCGTCAAGGGCAATTCCGTGTGCTGCAGATACGCCACTGAGACTCTTGTATGTTCCACCATCAAGAGTCAGCGTTTTTGTCGTCGAGTCCCATGAATACACGTAAAGATGGTTGGTGGATCTATCTACCGTGTATACTTTCTTCTTCCCCTGATCGACGACAATGCCTGCAAGGTTACCGGCGCCAGGCGCGGTTACCGTTCCCTCATCGCTCATGGTCGTTGCATCAACCAGCTGGATTGTATTGCTGTTTTCATACGTCACGAACAGGAACTTCGAATCCGTATCAATCGTCAGACCCACCGCACCCCAGCCATGGTTGGGAACACCATTTTGGACCTGGAATACCAGATATGATGGAGCTGCCTGAATATCATACGATCGAATCGGAGTTGGGACACTGTTGATGTCCGCGATAACGTACAAGGATTTTGCCGATGCAACACCCCCGAATGCCAGCAGGAGTGCCAGCAATACTACCAAAACGAGCTGTAATTTCTTCATAACATCCTCCTTAAACGAAGACATATGGCAGAGTGAATTAATGCAAATCAGATTGCCAGATGTATCGTTGAAGTATTTTAAAAACTAAGAATATTATTATGGTATGCAAGGCATTGGTGTATGTCACCATTATATAACAAAGAAATTTCCTGACAAATCATTGAAAAAGATGTCATAGTAAGAAAAGTAATTCTTCCTGTTCTTTAATTTCTCTCTCCCGTGCCCTGAGTTACTTCCAGCAAACGGTTTGACGAAATCATGAGCAATCGGTACTGATTCTTTTGGAGGGCACCGTGATGCCTCCGAGAATGAGCGCGCTTGATATGGCGCTATTCAGTTATTAATAAGACTGTTACGGGTCCATTGGGTAGGATTCATACTCACTCGTTCTCCATGCCGGGCGGTTATACCAGCAAGAATTTTCATAGATATTACCTCGTTCGATCCCACGTCGTAAGGCCAAGAACTATCAAAGACCCTCGCATGGGTGAATTGAGGTGTGTACCCTGTTATCACCCTGATGATGAGCAATCCTTTAACCACGAGGTGCCATTATCCCATCCTCATTCCTTATGACCTTATACTCCGACTATTATGCTGACAATGATCGACACGGCCTCCCTCCCCCACCTCCCCGGCTGCTACCGGTTTTCTGATGCGGACGGGACGGTCATCTACATTGGGAAGGCAAAGGACCTGAAAAAACGGGTCGCCAGCTATTTTCAGAAACGCGACCGGGACGCGAAGACGGAGCTGCTTGTCGGTGCCGCCCGTTCGGTCGACGTCATCGTCACCGACAGCGAGGTCGAGGCGCTGATCCTCGAAAACGCGCTGATCAAGCGGTACCAGCCGCGGTTCAACATCGACCTGAAGGATTCCAAGAATTTCGCGTACATCCACCTCACCGACGAGGAATTTCCCCGCATCGGGATCGCACGGAAAAAGACCCGCACCGGCACGTACTACGGCCCGTTTGTCTCCGCACGGGAGCGCGACTACGTCCTCGACGTGGTGAAGAAGACCTTCCGCCTCAGGTCCTGCCGAAAAATGCCCAAACGGGCGTGCCTTCGCTGGCATATCGGGACGTGCAGCGCCCCGTGCACCGGGGAGACCGGCCGGGAGGCCTACACCGAACAGGTGCGGCTCGCCGAATCGGTCCTGAAGGGGCACGGTTCGGACCTGGTGCGGGCGCTTTCGGACGAGATGGCACGGCGGTCGGCGCAGGACGATTTTGAAAAAGCGATGCAGCTCCGCGACCAGATTGCCGCCGTCCGGCACCTTGAGAAGCGGCAGCGGGCCGACCGGGACGTCCGCCACGACGAGGACGTGATCGGGTATCTCCTGCGGGAGGGGCGTGCCTACCTGATGCTCTTTCACGTGGTCAAAGGCACGCTCTCGGACCGGCAGGAGTACACTTTCGACGCAGGCGGGGACCTGCTCGAGGAGTTCATCGTACAGTTCTACGCGGAGAACGACCCGCCCGCCGAACTCATCCTTCCCCACCCGGTCGACGACGCCATCGCCCCCTATCTCTCCGGCATCAGGGGAAAAAAAGTCACGATCACCGTGCCGAAGCAGGGTGACAAGAAGAAGCTGCTCGCACTCGTGGAGAAGAATATCGAAATCGGGTTCTTCGGCGACCGCCTGAAGCAGGAGGCGCTGAAAAAAGCGATCGGCCTCCCCGAGACGCCCGAGGTGATCGAGTGCTTCGACATCTCGCATCTCTCGGGCACGGCGATGGTCGGGTCGATGGTGCAGTTCCGGGGCGGCAGGCCGGACAAGCGGCAGTACCGGCGGTTTAAGATCAAGACCCTCGAGGGGATCGACGATTTCGCCGCGATCGCCGAGGTCGTCGGGCGGCGCTACCGGCGGCTCCGCGACGAGGGTGCCGCGATGCCCGACCTGATCATCGTCGACGGCGGGAAGGGGCAGCTGTCGGCGGCAGCGGGGGCGCTCGCCGGCGCCGGGGTGAAGATTCCGGTCATCGCGATCGCCAAACGCGAGGAGGAGATCTTCCTGCCGGGCATGTCGATCCCGCTCCCTCTCTCGAAAAGGAAAAAGGCCTCGCTCTTCATCCAGGAGATCCGTGACGAGGCCCACCGGTTCGCGATCGCCTACAACCGACTGCTCCGGAAAAAGCAGGTGATTTCTTGACGGAATTCCGCTGTGTTTCGGAGTTCGAGCCGAAGGGATCGCAGCCCGACGCCATCCGGGGGCTTGTCGACAGCTTCCGGGCGGGAGGGCGCCGAAACACCCTGCTCGGCGTGACCGGCTCGGGAAAGACCTTCACGGTTGCCAACGTGATTGCGGAGCTCCAGCGCCCGACCCTCGTCATCGCGCACAACAAGACCCTCGCCGCCCAGCTGTACAACGAGTTCAGGGAGTTTTTTCCGGAGAACCGGGTCGAGTACTTCGTCTCGTACTACGACTATTACCAGCCCGAATCGTACATCCCGCAGAAAGACCAGTATATCGAAAAGGATGCCCAGATCAACCCGAAGATCGAACAAATGCGCCTTTCCGCGACCGCGTCCCTCTTATCACGGGAGGACACGATCGTGGTCGCGTCGGTCTCCTGCATCTACGGCCTCGGCAACCCGGAGAACTTCCGGAATATGGGCTTCACCCTCACCGTCGGGGACCGCCTCCAGCGAAACGAGCTCCTCGGGAGGCTTGTCGACCTCCTCTTCGAGAGAAACGACATCGAACTGATGCCGGGCCGGTTCCGGGTGAAAGGGGACACCATCGACCTGATCCCCGGCTATTTCAACGATATCATCCGTATCGAGCTGTTCGGGGACGAGATCGACCGGATATCGGAGATTGACAAGATGACGGGCGCCGTCAACGAAAAGATGCCGTATTTCCACGTCTATCCCGCACGCCACTTCGTGATCCCCGAGTCGGAGAAGCAGCGGGCGCTCGCCTCCATCGAGCGGGAGCTCGACGAGGTGCTGCCGGGCCTCGGGATGATCGAGGCCCACCGCCTCGAGCAGCGGACCCGGTACGACATCGAGATGATCGAAGAAACCGGGAGCTGCAAGGGAATCGAGAACTACTCGCGCCATTTCGACGGGCGGCAGCCGGGCGAGAAACCCTACTGCCTGCTCGATTATTTCCCCCGCGACTTTTTGATGGTCGTCGACGAGAGCCACCAGACGCTCCCGCAGGTGACCGGGATGTACCGGGGCGACTACTCGCGGAAACGCAACCTCGTCGATTACGGGTTCCGGCTGCCGTCCGCCCTCGACAACCGCCCGCTCCGGTTCGACGAGTTCGAGCACTACATGCGGCAGGTGATCTTCGTCTCCGCAACGCCTGCGATCTACGAGCGCGAGCATTCGGCCCGGATTGTCGAGCAGATCATCCGCCCGACGGGGCTTGTCGACCCCTCCGTGGAGATCCGCCCCATCGAGGGGCAGACCCGCGATGTCATGGAGGAGATCGAGCGTGCGATCGAAAACGGCGACCGGGTGCTGATCACGACGCTCACGAAGAAGCTCGCCGAGGAGCTCACCGGGTTTCTCGCCGACCAGGGCATCAAAACCCGGTACCTCCACTCCGATATTAAGACCATCGAGCGAACGGAGATCATCCGCCAGCTCCGCCTCGGCACCTTCGACGTGCTCGTGGGCATCAACCTCCTCCGCGAGGGGCTCGACATCCCCGAGGTGGGATTCATCGGCATCCTCGACGCCGACAAAGAGGGGTTCCTGCGGGACGCCCGGAGCCTGATCCAGATCATCGGGCGTGCCGCCCGGCATGCCGATGCGCACGTCGTCCTCTACGCCGACACCCTGACCGATTCGATCAAACGGGCCGTCGCCGAGACCGAACGGCGCAGAAACCTCCAGATCGCCTACAACAAAAAGCACGGCATCACGCCGCAGACCATCGTGAAGCCCATCCGCGAAAAAGAGGTCGACCTCACCGACACGAAGCACCTCCCCAAGACCGAGATCCCCAACCTGATCATCGAGCTCGAAACGCAGATGCGGGGAGCGGCGGACGATCTGGACTTCGAACGGGCGATTTACCTGCGGGACCGGGTCAAACGGCTGAGAAAAGAGCACGATATGCCGTAAGGAGCACGGATACCGGAATATCTCCGCAAAGGATATTATCCGTAACTCTATAATTACCTTCGATGGCGCTCTATGACCGGTCCATCGGAGCGGAATTGTCTGTTGTGGAACGGGAGATGCTCTTCAACGACGCCTATGCACACACGGGCTTCGTGATCCATTACTCAAACGACGGAACACTGTTCCAGCTCCTCGCCTCGCCGTTTCTTGAGAACAAAGAGCCGGATACGATCTACTTCGCCGACTCCTGCACGCCGCCGCCCGAGCATATCTTTGCGGAGGTCGATGTCGCGTATGAAAAGGAAATTTTCAACGAAAAGACCGGCGCACACACGACCATCAAAACGATCGACGGCTGGAAACCGTTCGATCCGACCCCTCTCGCGGCCCGCAGAAGGATACTGGACCCCGAAGAGGTGGTCCACCATTTCACCCACCTTATCCGCGGCGAGGAGGAGACAATCAACCAGATTGCCACGTGCTCCGCACTTTACGCACTCTCTTCCCCGCCGGGCGTCACCGGTACGGGGGGCATCAATACGGCGGTCTTCGGCAGGAAATATCAGTGGAGCCTTTTTACGGATTCCATGGCGGTCATTCCGGGCGAGTTCCGGACACTCCATTCGCCCTATTATTATTACCTGTCCGCTCGGGAGAGGAAGCGGCAGGGTGACGGGAGCGAAGAGGTCAGCCTCGCGATCCTGAAGCCCAGAAAAACCATTGCCGACATCCCGATCGAGATCGGGGAGACGGCCGAACGGACATTTTTGCGGGGATATAAGAAGACCCTGCAGGAGGAGAACGCCGTCGTTACCGCGTACATGCTTGATTCCCTGCTCCTCAAGCCCGAACCCTCCGCCCGGGCCGAGCAGATCATCACCGAGGCGATCTACGAGCTCCGGGACGATGTCAAAAAAGCCGGCCGGGCCCCCTACAACCAGAACCTTGGCGATGCCATCCCGAAACTGAGCGCTTCCCTTGCACGGCTGCACCACAATGCGGAGGTTGGGGATGAGCTCGTGAAGGAAGGCATCGGGCTGCTGCTCGACATGCACCACCGGGTCACGAAACTCCACGGCACGCCCCTGAAAATTTCCGATGCGTACCGGCTGTCGGGCGATGCGCGAAAGCTGTATTTTACCCTGTATGAAACATTCGGGGCCGATTACTGGATCCCGTCCGAGGACGCGCTGGCCGTCGTCCGGCTCGACCCGGCCGAGTTCGAGACATCGATCGACTCGCTGTGCCGGGAAGGCTACTGCCAGAGAAAAACGGGTTTTGTCAAGATCCTCGAAGAATATACATAGTGTTCGGGGCCGGGATGATGCGAAGAATGCCCCGGCCGCTCCCGAAAAACAGTGCTTATTCTTCTTCCCGTACCGAATATTCGGCGTCGATGGGCCCCGGCGGCCCGGTGTCCTCGGGCATGAGGGCCCATGCGATCAGGTAGAGCAGGATTCCCGATCCCATGCCGCCGAGCGCGAGCACGGCCCAGACGATCCTGATCAGATTGGGATCGACCTCGAGGTAGTTGCCGATGCCCGCACAGACCCCGGCAATCATGCGGTCGTCCTTCGGCCGGACCAGCCGTTTCGATACCATCAGAATCGATAGGGGGCATGGGCCGATAAAGCTGGCGCCGGGAGCGTGGCCAGCGGCGCGGGAAAGGCTGATGTGATCGTGTCCGCTGTGCACGGATCAGGTTCCCTGCCGGAAGAGTGAAGGAGTAGAACCCTGCGATAACAGGCAGTATCGAGGGATTATAACCATTCGAAAACAGGTTTTTTTGCATGATTATAATCACTCAAAAACATACTTTTATGTGGGGTTATAACCCATCAAAAAATGTGACCGTCCTCCTTGACCTCCTGGTATCCCTCAATCCCTGGTGGAGCGGCAACGACTTCGAGACCGGCGTACGGCGGGAACGCTATTCGTCGAAGATCAGGAAATATTACGCTACAGGGGAGATCGTGGTTCTCAGCGGCGTGCGGCGCTCGGGCAAGACGACCCTGCTGTACCAGCTGATCCACGACCTGATTCACGAGCAGGACGTCGATCCACGGTCTATTCTCTTCGTCAACTGCGATGAGCCCGCCCTTGCCCGTTTGGACCGGCCGCTGGAGACGGTGCTCGAAACCTATAGATCAGAGGTTTACAGCAAGGGGGGTGCATGTCTGGTCTTTGACGAGATCCAGAACATCCCGGGATGGGAACGGTGGGTTAAATCGACGTATGACCGCAAACAGTTCCATCTGGTGATATCAGGGTCCTCCTCCTATCTTCTTGATTCGGAGATTTCTACTCTGATCAGCGGAAGATATCTCCCGGTCCCGGTCTACCCGCTCGATTTTTCCGAGTATCTTCTCTTTCATGAGGTGGATGCAGGTAACGATTCAATAGCGCTCTCCAGCCGGAAATATGAGATTTTACAATGGCTCAGGCGCTATCTCCATGAAGGCGGATTCCCGCAGGTCGTACGACAGGGCGATGAGGATGTGAAAAAAGACCAGCTCAGGGCATACTACGACAGTATTGTCTACCGCGACATCGTCCGGGTAAACGATGTGCGCAATCAGCGGGCGATGAGCGATCTCCTCTCCTATCTTTTAACCAACATCGCTTCCCCCTATTCCTATCGGCAGCTGGTACAGATCCTGGGGATTGATGCGGCGACAGTCAGGGAGTACATCCAGTACGCCGGGATGGCAAAAGTGCTCTTCGAGGTCCATTTTTTCAGTTACTCGCTGAAAACTCAGGCACGGAACAACAAGAAGATCTACTGTATCGACAATGGTCTGAGAAATGCGGTTTCCTTCACATTTTCAGCAGATGACGGAAAATGTGCCGAAAACCTGGTGTATCTCGAACTTCAGCGGCGTGGGCAGGAGCCGTATTATTGGAAAAAAGGTGGCGAGGTGGATTTTATCCTGAAAAACCCGGACACCACGCTCAGTGCAATCAATGTCACCTACACCGATGCCATCCCCGCACGGGAGATGGACGCACTCCGGGAGTTCGCCGGCGAATTTGGTTCAAAAGTGAGGGATATGGTGCTTATAACGAAGGATACCGCACAGACACACGGCGATGTCCGGTGCGTCCCGCTCTGGAAGTGGCTGCTGGTGCCGGGGTGACCGATACCCGGAGGATGAAAGGTCCCCGGTGAGATGCTACGCATCAATTCACCCCGGTGCGCCGCATCTCTGGCGTACCCGTGCGATGACGGGCCGTTTCGAAAATGACGGCCGGTGCGGAACGGTAATTTAATGGCAGGCAAAGGTGGAATGCATCACGGTAAGGCGGTCCGGGAAGATTTTCCCGTTTCACCCTGTTTCAGGACATGAGAACTATGGCATACACCGATATATGGATCGTGGCGGTCGTCGCCCTTGCCCTGGTTGCCGGGTGCATCACGGGAGAGGACGAACTGCCGCCGAAGGAGGTCGTGCAGGGGACGCAATTCGACGGCTGGGCCGATTATCCCTCGATATCCGCAGACGGACGGTACGTGGCGTTCGTCACCGCCGGCGGATTCATCCCCGGCCTCAGCCTGGTGCGATCGCCGGGGGACATTCTCCTCCACGACCGCGAAACCGGCGAAACGGTGAGCATCGTGAACATGACGGATCTGCGGGAGACCTACTCGAGTTTCCTGTACCCCTCCCTTTCGGCGGACGGGCGGTACGTAGCATTCGAGGCAATCGCCCCGCTCTCGAAGACCTCGTATCCCGCGGACGGGAAAAATCCGTTCCACCAGATCTGCGTCGTCGACCGGATAACAGGGCAGGCGGACGTGGTTTCACGGGCATCCGACGGAACGCGGGCCAACGACTGGTCCATCGATCCTGTCATCTCCGCGGACGCCCGATACGTCACGTTCTCATCAGGGGCTGACAATCTGGTTCCGGGAGATACGAATACAGTATTGGACGTCTTCCTCCATGACCGCACAACCGGCCTGACGACCCGGGTTTCGGTGGCATCGGATGGAACACAGGCAAACGCGGCATCCTTCCCCTCATGGATCTCCGGCGACGGGAGATGGATTGTATTCGCCTCGAATGCCGATAATCTCGTCACGGGCGATGAGAACGGAGAGAGCGACGTGTTCCTGTACGACAGCACGAGCGGAGAAACCACACTCGTCCCGGTGCCATCCGCCGGGGTGCAGCGGCAGAGTTCGTCGATCTCCCCCGCCATATCGGGCGACGGGGGCTCCGTGGTGTTTCGCTCGTTTGCAGAAACAACTGCTCCGGGAGCCTCCGGCGGTATCGATATTTTTGTCCATGACCGGCACACCGGCAGCACGAGGAGCATCACCAACCGGTCGACCGGCGGATGGTCCCGTGCACCGGCGATCTCCGGAAACGGCCGGTATATCGCATTCGAATCAGCCGCCGCGCTGACACCCGGCGACACCAACGACAGGGACGATGTCTTTGTCTTCGACACGGAGAGCGAAAAGACCACGCTCGTCTCGGTCGCGTCCGATGGAATACAGGGGAACGGCGACTCGGGGGCCCCCGATATCTCCGCGGACGGCCGGTACGTGATATTCGTCTCGAAGGCCGACAATCTGGTAGAGGGCGATACGAACGGCTATGCGGACGTCTTTGTGCACGACCGCATCTCGGGGAGGACGACACTAGTCTCGGTAATCGGCATGTTCATCGATGTGTAACAGGACGATGCCGGATCGCGAGGGAAACCCGGGCCCGACACACGGTGAGGAGTGGAGCGGGAAGGAAGGGATAACGACATCGCCCCGACTAACCTGCCGGCGGCAGGCAGGCCCTCCGGCGAAGAGAATCATCCGGTTTCCGCAGGACCGTGCTCCAGATTATTTTATTTTAGTAAATTCTTTTTGTTCAGAAGGGCAACTCTCATTATGGGATCACGGGGAGCCACCTTCACCATCCTCTTCATCTGTGCGCTTGTACTGACCGGCGGGTGCGTTTCACCGGAACATACCCCGGAAACCGCATCGGCCACGACGATCACCATCACGGATTTTTCCGGAGTACCCGTGCAGGTCCCGGCCGATGTTCACCGGGTGGTCTCCCTCTCGCCCAGTGAGACCGAGATATTTTACGAGCTGAACACACCGGATTCGGGAATCGAGCTTGTCGGACGGACCGACTATGACAACTACCCGCCCGAGGTCGTGTCCGTCCCCTCGATGGGAGGGCCGAAAACGCTCAGCATCGATGCGATTATCCAGGCGGAACCGGATCTTGTCCTTGCATCCACGGTCACCAATACCGATATTACGGCACAGCTGGCGCAGCTCGGCATACCGGTCCTGACCTATCAGCTGGAGAATTTCGATGATGTCTACGACAATATCCGGTCTGTCGGAATCGCCCTCGGGTGCAAGGAGCGTGCCGAATCATTGGTCGCCTCGATGCGGCAGAGGGTCGCCGCCGTTTCAAACGGAACCCCTGCCGCCGAGCCGCCGAAGGTGATGTATATCGTATCGGCGGATCCGATGTATGTCGCCGGAGCGGGCACGCTTCAGGACGAGATGATCACGCTCTGCGGCGCAGCCAACATCTTCCACGACAAAAGCCGGTACTTTGCGGTGTCGGAGGAAGCCATCATCTCCCGGCGTCCCGACATCATCCTCATGCCGCTCGGCCACGGAAGCGGATCCCATACGATTAAGGCGGATCTTCTCAAAAAAGGGGTATTTTCCGAAATTCCCGCGATCGTGTCGGGACGGCTGTACGAACTCGATGAAAATGTCGTGTCGCGGCCGGGACCGAGGATCGTGCTGGCCCTGGAGATGTTTGACGAATGTATCACCGCAGACTGACACTGGCGGCAACGGCAGTTTTGTCGATCCTGCTCGTGTCAGCCATCGTGCTGTCGGTCATGATCGGGGTCTCCGGCATTGACGTTTCCACGGTCATCGCCATTCTCGCCGAACCGCTCACGGGCGAGATCCCATGGTGGAGCAGCGCCGACGCGATCATTGTAACCGAAATCCGGCTCCCGAGAGCCCTGATCGCGGCGATGGTCGGCGTCTGCCTGACAGCCAGCGGTGTCGTCCTGCAGGGCCTGTTTAAAAATCCGATGGCGGATCCCTATTTTCTGGGAATATCAAACGGTGCCGCGCTCGGTGCCACGCTCGTCATCGCGGGCGGCGGGTTTCTGGGACTCGGGTTTTATTCCCTTCCGGTCCTGTCGTTTCTCTTCGGCCTCGCCACGATCTTTCTCGTGTACACCATCGCACGGATGGGCAACCAGGTGCCGGTCAATACCCTGCTCCTCTCGGGAATTGCGATTGCGGCGTTTCTTTCGGCCGTCAACTCGTTCATCCTGTTCACCGCGGAGATGAACCTGCACCAGATTCTCTTCTGGATGATGGGCGGACTGAGCGGCCGGGGATGGGACTATTTCTGGATTATTCTTCCGTTTACCGTTGTCGTGCCCCTCATCCTCGTGTACCTCGCGCCCCAGATGAACGCGATCATGTTCGGCGAGGAGTCGGCGATGTACGCGGGCGTCGATGTCGTCAGGCTCAAGAAACTGCTTATCGTTCTGGTCTCGCTCATCACCGCCGCGGCGGTGGCCGTGAGCGGCATCATCGGCTTCGTGGGCCTGATCATCCCCCATATCGCCCGGCTCGCGGTCGGCCCGGACCACCGCATTCTTGTCCCGGTCTCGCTGCTCGCAGGCGGCGTGTTTCTGGTGCTGGCCGATATCGCGGCGCGGGTCGTCATCTCCCCGGCGGAACTCCCGATTGGCGTCATCACGGCACTCTGCGGGGTGCCGTTTTTCCTCTACCTGCTGAGAAAAAACCGGGGGGTGCTGTAGGTGCCGGTCGAGATCAGGGGGCTGAGTTTCGGGTACTACCCGGAAAAGACGGTGTTACACGAAATCGATGTCACCTGCCGGGATCACCGCATTACCGGGATCATCGGGCCGAACGGGTGCGGAAAAACCACGCTCCTGAAAGTCATGGCGGGCTACCTGCAGCCCGGCACGGGATCGGTGCTCTACGACGGGCACGACATCGGGGGAATCCGGCCCGCCGATCTCGCCCGCCTGCGTGCGGTGGTGGAGCAGGGGATCGAATGCCCGTTCGCCTTTCCGGTCTACGATTATGTGATGCTCGGCAGGATAGCGTACCGGAAGAGCTTCCGGCCCACGACGGAGGAGGACCACCGGATCGTTCTGGATGCGCTGCGAGACACGAATGCGCTGCGGTTCCGGGACCGGAAGGTTACCGAGCTCTCCGGCGGCGAACTGCAGCGGGTGATGATCGCGAAAGCGCTTGCCCAGCAGCCGAAGTACCTCCTGCTCGACGAGCCCACGTCGCATCTCGACATCAGGCACCAGCTCGACCTGATGGAGCTGCTCTCCCGGCTGTCGAAGGAGATCACCGTCATCTGCATTCTCCACGAGATGAACCTGGCCGCGACATGGTGCGACGACATCGTCCTGACCGAGGGAGGACGCATCGTCGCCTCCGGGGACGCGGATAAGGTGCTCTCGGCCCGGGCGATCGAGGATGTCTTCGATGTGCTCGCCATCCGCCAGAAGCTCCCCGAAGCCGGCAGGTACCAGTTTTCCTTCTCGCTTCCCGCCGCGGACCGGGACCGGCAACGCTGCCGGGTCCACGTCATATCGGGCGAGGGCCGGGGGAGAATCGTCTTCTCCACGCTCGCATCGGCCGGCTACGAGGTCAGCGCCGGCGTCCTCAACAACGGCGACCAGGACTATGACACGGCCGCCCTCATGGAGATCGATCTCGTCTCCGCACCCCCCTTCAGCGCCATCGGGCCCGACGAAACGACGGAGCTTTACCGGCTCTGCGACGAGGCCGACGTCATCGTGCTCGTGGCCGTCAATGTGGGGCCCGGCAACTGCGCCAACATCGAAGCGGCCGCCTCCTTCCTCGGAAAAAAGCCCGTCATCTTCTTCAACCCCGACAAAAACCTCAAAAAGCTCGACCACACGGACGGCAGGGCCACGGCGCTGTACGACAGGATTGTGGGGCAGGCCCCGGAGGTGTCCGATATCGGCGGCTTGTTCGGGGAGCTGGAGCGGGTGTGCCGGCCCGGAGGGTAGGTGGTGAGCAATAGTATCATAATCTTAGATTGTATAGCCAAGATACGACGAATACAGACCCTTATACTGGAAGAGGTCTGAAGTAAGGGGTTTTGAAATAAAAGGGCAAAAAGTAAGACAAGTGCAAAAGAAAATAATTTTTAATTTATTTTTTTACCTATTTTTTATGTATTTCTAAGCTTTTTACATTTGAACCTCCAGATTTCGTTGTATTAAATGTAATTTTAATATCGACTTTTTTATCTGAGGTCGCGGAGATCATAACTTTTTCTTCTTTTTCTGATTTAAAAGAATTGACTAATATTGTACCTGGACTTTTTCTATTTATTAGGCCTCTTTCACGTACTGCTTCACTGATTCTATTAATGAAGCTGTCCACTAGAGTCTCTATAATTGGATAATCAGCTGATAATACAAGAATCGCAATTATTTCAGAAAGATCTAAAACAATTTCAAGACTATTTCCTGTTTGAATTTTATTTATTAATAATCTTGCATGTGTTCTTGTTCTCATCCATGTTAAAAATTCATTAGAATCGAAATCTAATTTTTCAAAATATTTACATTCTATTTGTTTTTTAAACAAATACATTT
>LKUD01000022.1 GCA_001412355.1 Methanoculleus sp. SDB | reverse complement strand
ACCCAAGGACGCGGGTTCGATTCCCGCTGGATCCGTACGGCGGCACTGTTCGGAAGATGTGTGAGAATCTGCCGGATTGTACCTGCAGAATGCATTATGATTCGGCAGTGCCCGCGAAAAAAATGGTTATTCTATCCGGATGAATGCTCCGCCGCTGTTCCCGATCCTGATGGCACCGGCAATGTCGGCCCTGTCGTCCGGTGCATCCGGGGCTTTTGCAGTAATCCAGATCAGGTACTCTCCGGGATTGAGATTCCGGCAGTCGAGAGAAGTTGCATATGCTGCCGGAATCGGGATCGGATTCACCGCAACGATTTGCTTGAATCTGACAGCGGTGGGGTCACCGACACGCTGATACCAGAGGGACTGGGTCACGTCGAATTGGCCGGTATAATTCAGGTCCCATGTGAGCTGGAGAGTATCGACAAACGTATCGCGGTTGGGGCTCTCGAAATTCTCGAGGGAGAGGGACATGAAATCTATTCCCGTCGCGTTCAGGTTCGGCACGGCGGTAATGAATGTATCGGGGAGCGCCAGGGTGCCTGCTCCGTTGTCGAAGCTGATCAGCGAATCCGGGCCGAATATATTGATATTGCCTCCCTGGAGCACCCGCAGCAGGAAATGCGCTTCCCATGTCTGGTTCAGCCGGATGGTCCCGATATCATCCACGGTGAAATTAAGGCTCCGGCAGGCGTTCCAGTCCGCCCTCTGGTCTTTTGATGTCAGGGGGATGATAGTGTGCGTGAAATTCCAGCTCTCGATGGTTGTCGAGTCTCCGACCTGGTAGACGTACTCTACGATGTCGGCCGCATCACCGGCGTAGGATACATTGTTGATCTCGATGCCGTCAAACATGATGTCCATGCTCGTGTCGACACCCGCTGCGGTCTTCAGATCGCCGGCGATCTCCGTATAGATCGCCGCAAGGTCGTCACCCGTAGGGGCGTGGTAGTAGGTACCGTTGGACTCTGCCGCATATGCCTGAAGATCGGCCTCATTGCCGGAGCTCCCCAGCCGGATCGTATAGATTCTGATATTGTTGTTCTTTATCCAGGTGATGACACTGCCCGTCCCCGTTTCGGGGAAGGAGGTGACGCCGTACCCGCCCTGCGGATCGCCGCCGGTGTTCCAGTCACCGTCGGTGAGCAGAATAACCGCTTTGACCGCACCCGGATTTGAATTGGCGATCAGCTCCTTGCCCGCCTCGTACAGGCCGTACCGCATGGGTGTGCCGCCGTTCGGGACCAGCGAGGTGATCGCGGCATCCACGACCGTATGGTCATAGCTCAGCGGCAGGTCAAGCGTGGCGTATCCCCCATAATTTGTGGGATTGCCGGCATAGTAACTGCTGACATAGCTCCAGTCGTCATATGAGGTGGAGTCTTTCCCGGCCCAGTACTTGTAATAATACGAGAATATATCGGTATAGCCATAATTGCCGAACGATACGAGGCCGACCTGGTCACGAGCAGGAGACATCTCCCCGTTAAAAATCTTGGCGGCATTCATGGTCGACACCATCCGGTCGGGATAATCCTCCAGCATGCTTCCGGACCGGTCAATACAGAGCATGACATCGATGGGATCAGGCTGCAGCGCCCACCCGTTTCCGACAAGCCGGACCGTCACGTCAACGGTTTCATTGACTGCAACGGTTTCGGGATCAACCTCCGTTTCGACACTGAGGTAGGGGAAATTCTTCCACTCAAGCGCCACGGTTCGTGAGGTGGTATTCCAGATTGCCAGGATATCACACGATGCTTCCGCCGTTTCGTCATAATGTGCCTTCTGCCAGTCGGTCTCGAACGTGCCGGGTATGAAATTCACAATGGCATATCCGTTCTGGTTTGTGCTGGCGGTGGTTGAAACAAGCGAGGGAGGGCTGATCTGTGCGGAATCATTGACCTGATTCAGGATTTGGAATGTTACAACTTGATTTTGCACGGGATTGCCTTTCTGGTCCAGGACTTTTGCCCGCAACTGCGAGACGAGACCCGCATCCACATCATGGGAGGGCATTACCTGCGGGCTTGCCGTCAGCAGCATGTCGGTGGGATCGGTGCTCACAAACTCGAGACTCTGGTGCGACACGACGCTCGCGTTCACATCCGACCGCGCCGTAATTTCGATTACGCCTGTCGTATCGCGCGGCCCGAACGTGACCCTGATCTGACCGTCCGAATTGGTGCGAAGCGTTTCCGCGACACCCGTATCCGACGGCGTGATAGTGACCGTAGTATTGCCCGAAGGATTCCCGTACCGGTCCTCCAGCAGGTACGTCAGGAAAAAGAGGCTTTTCCCGTCGGCTGGGATAAAGGGAGGATTGCCCAAACCCGGCTGTACGGAGACGCTTATCGAAACGGGTTGAGAATCGCCGATAACGGGGATGGCCAGCCAGCGGGACGGGACTGCCTGTGCCGGGTCAATGAGAATGATGTTCGTTCCAACCTGCCGGGATGCCCTGAATTCCACGGATATCGTGCCGGATGCATCCACAGGTTCTGAAAAATCGGTGACATACGTCATTCCGTTAAAGAATCCGGCATCGTCCGGAGAGCACGTAAACCGGATCTTTTCTGCCTGATTCAGCCGGTTTTCATCGGCCTCGCGAAGATTGTCGACGGGATTTGTAAAGATATCCTGCATGCACACAACGATATCAGTCGCTTCATTGACCGTCAGTTCGCTGATGGGGCTGATCGATGAAATGCGGTACGGCAGATTATGGTCTATCTTCTGGTCGAGGGTTTTCGTTACCACCGACGCATTTCCCCCTTCAGAATACCAGATTTGAGCTTCGATCGGTGCGATTCCGCTTTTCGTGGAGCCGAATGTCGTGGTGTACGGTGCGGTTGTCACAACCGTGTGATCCACCTGGCCAAACGATGCATCAGCACAGGAAAACACTACCTGTGAGATGGTGACACCGGGAATCGATCCGTTCAGCGCGGCACTGATTGTCGCACTCCCTTCACCCGCTACAAGCCAGTCCGTGTCGGAATTCAATGTAAAATCCTGTGCGGTGGCGGCAGCGGCCGGATTGCATAGGACAGCGCACGCGGTGAGCAACAGGATGAGTGCTCTGTGTTTCATGGTTATACCCCTCGTTGCAGTGCAATGACTGGAAGACGGAATCAGCGTGCCGGATCAACGGGCAGGAAGTACAGCGGAACGGGTATGCTCCGTGCTGCACAAAGAGGGAGACCGGCACGTATATACCGATAATAAACTCCAAAAATATATAATGATTTCGTCAATGAATAAACATTAGAGATAATCAACTTAATAAAATAGTGTATCTATTCTATCAAAATATACGATTTCCCCGCCGCCCCGATCCGGATCCATCCGTCAAGATATTTGAGATCTTCGGGCGCATCTGCCGCCCGTGCAATAATCCAGATACGGTATACCATGCCTCCCGCCAGTCCGTTTCAAACGTTCCGGGAACAAAGTCGACTATCGCATATCCGTCGGCATTGGTCACGGCAGATGCCGATTGAAGGGCCGGAGGGCTTACCTGTGCCGCGTCATCGAGACAGTTCACTATCTGAAATTCCACCGTCTCGCCTTCCACCGGATTCCCTTTGATATCCATCACCTTGGCCCTCACCTCGGCAACGAGCGTATCACAGACATCATGGCTTGCCATCACCTGAGGACTTGCCGTCACGAGCATGTCGCAGCCATCCATCGATACGAACCCGACCTCCCGGCTCACAGAGACAGACGCATTGACAACAGAACGGGCCGTTATCGTGATGATTCCGGTTCTGTCACGCGGGCCGTACGTGATCAGGATCTGCCCGTCGGAATTCGTCCGCGATGAATACAGCTCACCAGCTTCCGATGTTGTAATAGTAACGCTCGAATTGCACGCCGGATTGCCCAAGTGATCGGCGAGCGCGTATGTCAGATAGAACCTGCTCGTGCCATCGGCCCGTACATAGGGAGGGGTGTCGACATTCGGCTGGATGGAGACGGTTATTGAACAGGGTTCCAGCGTGCCGGTGCCGGGAATGGAGAGCCAGCGCGGCGGTATCCCCGCCGGGGGTTCGATGAGTATGATATTTGTCCCGATATAGGGTGATGCCCGGAAGAGTACGGAGGCTTCTCCCCCCTCACTCACAGGGCTTTCCATTGTCGTGGCATATGCCGCACCATCCCAGAATCCGGCATCGGCAGGGGAGCAGTTAAACTGAATGGTTTCCGCATTCCCGGGCACCCCTTCATCTGTCTCACGTCTGCTGTCAATGAAATTGCCATACTGATCATAGATATCATTAGTAATTATCAAAGTCGGCGCGGCTTCCTCCGACGCGGTGCGGCGCGAGTCCATCGGATAACCAGTGCAACGCCTATCACTACCAGAATTCCGATTCCCGCCACAAAAAACAGTGCCATGTCCAGTTCGGGTGCCAGTACGAGCGAGACGTCGGCAGCGCTCGTGCCGGAGGGTATATCATGAGAGACCGAAGCAGGGCGGTACCCGGAGCAAAGCGCCGTGATATTATATATCCGATGGGCGGGAAGTTCCAGAACGGCAATCCCGGCATCGTCCGTTGTTGTACGGTACTCGCCGTCCACGAGAATACGTGCCCCGGATACGGCCTGGCCGTCATTGTCGGCAACATGGACGGTCACTGCCGCCTTCGCATAAGCAAGTTCGACGGTGAGATCCGTTCCACCGTCACGCATCTCGATCTCCGATGTCCACGTCAGGAATCCTTCCCTCCTGACCTCGACCGTATGCACGCCCGCCTGCAGGTTAAGAAGCCCTGCGCTGCCATAGGTACCGGTCGTCCCGTGGAAGGCATTGTCAATATAGACGGTCGCCCCTTCAACCGGTGTTTTTTCAGTATCAAAAACAGAGATCGAGAGAGAATAGAGCGATTTCGACATGAGATATTCGAACACCGCGTCCTCATCGGTCACGTACCGCGTCTCGGTGATCGTCTGGTACTCGTCTTTTTCACACGTGATGACATAGGACCGCTCCCTCTCGAGATAGAGAGGAAGCGCCCCGTCGTCACCTGAAATGCCTTCTTCGCGATCATTCACGATGATAAGGACACCGGCAAGAGGAGACCGCGTTTCAGCATCCACAACCCGGATGACGAAGAGATCATTCCTGTAGAGCCAGTACTGCACATCCTTTGCACTGTTTCCCATTTCGACAGTCCGGTAGAGAGTATCGTACCGGGGTGCCAGGATCTCCACATTATAGGTTGCACCGGCCCGAACGTCGAAATCCACACCTCCGGCAGCAGTGGAACGTCCGGAATCGGAACCCTCCTCACCGTCCAGTTTTACCAGCACATCCGCGACAGGCTGCAGTGTCATCGCATCATAGACGGTAACGGTGAGAAAGATCGTCTTCCGGGACAGGGATGCGGTCACCCCTGTCGCGGTATCGGAGAGGACGTCGACCCAGTCGTCATACCCCGTCATGACAATCTTCACGTTAAAGGAAGACGTCCGGGCATGCTCGTAGGAGTACTTACCCGAACTCCCCGTCTTTCCGATATAATTCCCGTCAATATAGATCGATGCACCGTCCAGCGGAGCCTGATCGGTTTCGTCCACAACCGTAAACGAGAGCACTGTTGCCTGCGCCGCAGGAATGAGAGCCGCGAGAATTACCAGTGCCACGCAGAGCCGGGCGGCGCCCGCCCCCCTGACTACACCCGTCTGATTCAAAGTCGTCCACCCCTCATGCCCAGTGCTCCGACGGGAGGCGATCCAGCAGCATGCCTTCGACGACGACCGGCATCAGCCTGCGGCCCACCTCAATCGCCTTCTCAAGACGCCACCCTTTTTCAGCATAGATGGTAAATATCGAATCACCCTTCTGCACGCGTGCGCCTTTCTTGGCATGCAGGTAGATGCCTGCCCCGTTGTCAGACGGGGCTCCGGCAGCCCGGGCAATCGTAATGAGCGCATGATTGTTGAGGTTGATGACATACCCCGTTTCGGGTGCGTGCACGTCAAACGAGTGATCCCCCGGAACGATGTCGGCTGACCTGACGGAAGGATCGCCCCCCTGCACTTCGATGATCGCCTTCATGGTTTCAAGCGCTTTTCCCGATGACAGGAGATCCTGTGCAAGATCGGCACCTGCGCCACGGGCCGCCTTCCCCGCCATTTCAAGTGCAATGCCCGCGAGGGAAATACTCTTCTGTACGAGGGAATTCGGTTCGCGTTCTCCCTCCAAAACGGCGAGCGCCTCTCTCACTTCAAGGTTTGGACCGATTGAATGGCCGACCGGTGATTCGCCGTAGGTAAGGGCACACTGGACGCTCATCCCGAGGCGCTCTCCGAGTTCGATGAAATCGCGTGCGAGTTTTCTCCCTTCCTGTGCGGTTGACACCTTCGTATTCTCCCCCACCGGTATGTCGATGACCACAAGATCAGCACCCACAGCGGCTTTTTTTGCCATGACACTCGCCAGCATCTGTCCGCGGGCGTCGATCTTGAAGGGATACTCGACAAGAATGATCCGGTCGTCTGCCGGTGCGATGTTGGTTGCGCCACCCCAGACAATGGTACCGCCCACTTTTTCGGTCATCTGCTGCACTTCCGATGCGGAAAACTCGACGGGTGCGATCACTTCCATCAGATCGGCCGTCCCTCCGGCTCCGGTAATCGCACGGGAACTCGTCTTGGGGATTTTCAGGCCTGTTGACGCGATGATCGGCACAATCAGCAGTGATATCTTGTTTCCCGGAACACCGCCGATTGAATGCTTGTCCACGATCGGGTGCGAGGAGAAATGGAGCTGATCACCGGTTTCGACCATCGCCCGCGTCAGATGCTCGATCTCGTCCATATCAAGCTCATTGATGTACGAGGCGGTGACAAACGCCGTCAGTTCGGTAGGAGAGAGATCTTCGTTGACAACATCCGAAATAATCTCAAACATCTCCGTCTTGTTCAGCCGCATTCCGTTCATTTTTTTCTTGATGTGGGCGATCGAGACAGGGGAGGGCGCTTCACGCACCTCGATCGAGTCGTCGTCGGCAACCATCAGGCGATCATTGGTGAGGCGGTAGATCCCGATCGTGCCCTGGTTAATAAGCGACGATGTCGTGTCCACGACGGCGGGAACGGCAATACCGCGGCTTTCGTGGATGACCTGCACCCGGTCACCATCAAGAACGCCGATGAAGCGGGCGTCTGCACGATTCAGAAGCACACCGCGACTTGTGATATCCATCAATCGAACCGAGAGTTTCATAGAGACACCTGTTCATGACCCCGGAAGTCTTCCCGTACTTGGATGCGGGACAATATAAGCGAACCGATGAACAGGGACGGTTTTGGCAAGGGAGTAATGCGACCGCCGGAGCGGACGAAAAGATTCGCGAAAAGAAAAAAAAAGTTTAGTGTTTCCGGAGCACCAGAACAGCAACTGCACCAAGACCGATCAGGGCAATAAGTGCGCCAAATCCGGGGGTTGCAGTGGGCTGTGCGGTCGGGGCTGCAGTAGGTTCTGCAGTCGGTTCTCCCGTGGGCTCTGCGGTCGGGCCTGCGGTCGGGGCAGTTGTCGGGGCTGCGCCAGCGAGCACGTTGAAGGTCGCGGTTGCAGTCTGGCCTGCCTCGATGGACTCTACCTTGACGATGTACTCGTCGGGCTTGAAGGTAGCTGCGTCCACGTCGAATGCCCAGGTGTTGTAGGTGTCGCCCTTCGTGATGGCGGTAGTGCCGGAAGCGCCGCTGAATTCACCGCTCTGGGTCTTTTCAGTGGGCTTGAACGAGGAGGAAACAACCTCAACGAGGAGTTCATCTTCGACTGCCAGGTTTGTTGTACCGGTGATCGTGAACGTGTCACCAACGAACTTGTCGCCAATCGGATCGATCTGGATCCAGGGTTCCTCTACGAGGAACGTGAGTTTGGTGTAGGTATCGTCGATGTTCGGGTCGTTGATCGCCTGAACGAGTGCCTCTGCGGCGTCGGAGCCCTGCAGGCTGCCTGCACCGTCAACGATGAAGACATTCTGGCCACCGCCGGTGATTGCGTTGCGGACCCAGGTGACTGCACCAACGACGTTCGGAAGAATGTCGAACTGGTCGTTGTACATCGGGTGCTGGACCACGACGAAGTACTGGCCGCTGGCCATTGCCGCGGTGATGCCGCGGGTCATCTCATACGAGAATGAACCGTCATCCTCAACGGTTTCGGTTGCACGGAGGTAGTAGTTCTTGCCGAGTACCCAGACTGCGATACCCTGCGTGGGGTTGCCTTCTGCAGTGCCGGTGATGAAGAGCTTGTCACCCTTTGCAACGGTTGATGCGGAGGTGGTTGCGGAGACGAACGGCTTCTTGACAACGATGGAGACCGTTGCGTACTTCACGTTCGTCAGGTCGCCCTTGTTGTTGGGCTGCGAGGCTGCGTAGATCGTGTAGGTACCTGCGTCAAGGCCGACACTTGCGGTGTCCCACTTGAACTCCCAGGTATCGTCGGTCTCGACGGTGACCTGCTTGAAGGTATTGACAGTGTTGGTAACGGACGCTGTGCCGATCAGATCGAGCCGCTCACCGTTGGTGTTCAGGTTGGGACCGGTGATGAACAGGTAGATGTTGCTCGTGTCCGTGTTGGTACCGGAGAGGGTCACTTCCTCACCAAGGAAGTAGGTCTGGTCGCCGGATGCCGTCAGGGTAACGGCGCCCTTCTCGACTTTCACCTTGACGGTGTCGTACTTGGTGAGGTCGAGCGGGTCAACAACCTTAATGGTGAAGCTGCGGTCGTCGGTGGCTACCGAGGTGTTGAACTCGATGGGCCGGGTTCCGGATGCGGACGTGGTGACGATTGCTCCAGTTCCGAGGAAAGCTGCTTCATCAGTGACAGCTCCATTAATAACGCCATTTGCAACCGCGGTACGGTTTACGCTGGGCTGTCCCAGAAGGATGACCGGGTAGTCGTTACCGCTGGTGAGCGAGGCGTCCTTGATGTAGACGTAGTAGTTCTTCTTGCTCTCACCGGAGATGGTGGTCACGAAGCTGTTGCCGCGGACGACGGTGTCCTTGTCGGACTCGATCTTGAGGATCTGGCTCTCGACCGTGAACGTCACGGAGTTCGAGTTTGCCGCGTAGTCGCTGAACCCGCCGGGGCGGACCCACTTGACGACGGCGGAATAGGTGCCTGCCTCAACATCCGTGAGGACGGATGCCGCGTTCAGTGATTTCGCAAGATCCGTGTAGAGCTGCGAGTTGTTCAGCCAGATCTTCGAGTAGTCGACGGTGCCGAACGTGGTAATCTTACCGCCGCCGGGTGTCGTCAGCTCGACCTTCACCTGTGAGTCGTAGTATGTCGTGCCACCGATGGTGTACTTGTAGTTCGCACCGACGTAGGGAGCGGTAATCTTGAACGCAAGGAGAGTTGCCTTGGTCACACTCTTGCCGTTGATCGAGTCGGAGTGCGAGGTGTTCAGGACCACATCAAGGGTTGCGGTCGGCTCACGGATCGTGGTCGTGTTGCTGAACGTCGAGTTGATCACGCCGGGGAACGGATAGTATACACCGTACTGACCGGCGACAGCGGCATCAAGCACATCAAAGCTTGCCCTGTTCGAGACAGGGATCTCGTTGAGGAGAGCCTTTGTCGGGTCGTCATCGCTGTATTTTCTCAGCGACGTCACGGTGGTCATAGCCAGCTGCGTGACATTGTTCAGGTTAAGACCTGTTTCATACACAAAGATAGTGTCGCCATCCTGTACATCGGTAATGGCGCCGATCCTCGCTGCTGCGGGTGCAACAACAAGAGATGCCGCCAGTATCATGACAACGGCGATTACCATTGCTTTTGTAATACTCTTCATACAAACCTCCTTTTCGTTGAACTCTGAGGGGAAGGGTCCCTGATGCATTCGACACCTGTCGAATACGGATTCACCAAGCCCCATACTCCGAATGACGGAATATACTCCACTATTTGGGGGACACTTAATATATCCTTTGTGGTTGGTCGAACCAGAAAATCCGCGAAGAAGAGCGGGAATGCCTTATTCAGATGCACTGCGCATTGTAACCATCAGGATCTGACGCCTGCATGGTTTTTCATTTCAGTACTCATGAAGGGCGGGGTTCTTCTCCCCGCGGAGGTCTCCGACCGGACAGGGAGAGCACCGGATCGATGCAGGGGCGCCGGTGCGGCATTCCGGAGGCATGAAACTGTCCCGGAGGAGAATTTTTCCCGCTCCTGCAACGGAATCGTCACTTTAATAATAGTGCAGGAACAACAAAACAAGGCAAAGCAGCCCGGTAGTGTAGCGGTCAATCATGGGGGACTCTGGATCCCCCGACAGCAGTTCGAATCTGCTCCGGGCTATAGTCTTTTCGTCACTTTTTTCGTGCATCATTGCGATTTTTTCCCGTGAATTCATCGCATGCCGGACGGACCCGGCCCTACCGCATCGGTGCCGGTGTCAGGTCAGATGATCTGGCAACCTTCGGAGCGCTCGCCGATATGGCGGCAGCGGGAAGGATTGACCATATCCAGATACTGCTGATACCCGGGCCCGAAGGCCCGTTCCGCACGCGGCTGGATGCCGTCGCCTCGTCAGGCGCCCCCGTCATCGTCCATGCCCCGCATCACGGGCAGGGCGTGAATCCGTGCGATCCGGACGCAGCCCTGTGCGGCAGGGACCGTGCGGCGGCAGTTGCATGGACGGAGAGAGCGATGAGGCAGGCATACGAAACCGCCGACCGGACCGGCGCACCGTATATCGTCCTCCACCCCGGAACATACCGTCGGGGAACCAGAGAGGACGCGATCATCCGCATCAGGGACTTCCTTGATGATCACCGGGACCGGCGTATTCTTCTTGAAAATCTCCCCGAGGTGTATGACCAGAGCCGTTTTATCGGGACGACGGCGGCCGAACTCTGGCGAATCGGGCAGGGGCGTGTCCGGGGATACTGTCTGGACTTCGCCCATCTCTCCTGTGCCGCTAATGCCTGCGGGCGTTCCTTCCTGCGTGAACTTGCCGCATTCGATACCCTGCGGGTGGCATTCTGCCACCTCTCCAATATGAGAAGCGGTTCGGTGCGTGACGAGCACCTTGCGCTCGATCACCCGGAGGGCGGCCTCGACTTTTCCGCCGTCATGGCATTTCTCAGGCGGCGGCCCCGGGTGCAGATAAGCCTCGAGTATAAAGAAAACGACCCGGGGGTCTATGAAAGGCAGATCCGGGTCTTCGATGCCATCTACCGGAGATGCGCTTCTCCCGGCGCACCGCGTCCGCCCGGCAGGCCGCAGAGGGCGGAATTGCGCCGGAACAGAAGGCGTTGAACCGGTTCAGGCAAGGAACGCGGCTATGATGCCGGTGAGGAAGATGCCGTCGAATGTACCTGCACCGCCGATGCTGGCAACCGGGGCCCCGAGTTCGCCAATGCGCCTGAGATTCAGGAGATCCGCCCCGATGAGCGTTCCGAGCGTTCCGCTGACGTATGCGATGAGGGGGCGTGCAAACGGTGCGGTTGCAGGATTGGCCCCGGCGAGGATAATGCCGCTTATCAGTGCGGCAAGCGGCGGAATAAGCAGCGGGGTGGCAATACCAAGCCCGGGCACGGGGCGTGCCACGCGGTTGGTGACGAGCGTTACGATGGCGACGCCGGCGAGCCCGGATACGAGGACAACGGGCCCCATCTGAACGGCTGCAAGGAAGAGCAGGTAGAATGAGATAATGACCGGTATGACTGCACCCCCGATATTGACCGCCACAACAGTCCGGTAGGAAAACGGGGGAATCCGGTACAACATCCCGAAGATCGTGTATTCCCGCCGGACGACCACCTGCCGGTTTTCAAGCGTCGTGACAGGGATATTGATAAAACTGCCCAGCAGCATCAGGGCAAGGAGAGACAGCGCCTCTCCCCATGAAAAGCCGAGATTGGTGAGGGCACCCCCGATGAGCCCCAGAAGGATGAACGGGATGATAACCACCATCAGCAGAAAAAACAGCACGAGTGCGATGACGGTGAAGGGGTTGAAGATATACCTGTCCATGCATGTCATGGGCAGGTGAGCTATATGATGGTTCGGGGCAGGCGGGGCGCCGGGCTCACCGGCGTGTAACGACAAGTGCCGCATGATCACGATGATAGGGATCGAGCCGGCAGACGTGCCTCACGGAAAAACCCCCTGCCTCCAGACCGGAGACCGCCTCGCGGGTAATCTCCGCGGGATCTCTCCTCACGTCCACGCTCCGGGCCTTGAGCATGAGCACCGCAGTCCCCCCCTTCTTCAGGAATGCGGCGTTTTTTACGAAGATTCCAACCTGATCGGGCTGCGCCACGTCCTGATAGAGCAGATCGACGGATTCTACACACGAGGCATAGCCGGCCGGGCGGGTCGCATCACCGAATATCGGGACGACGTTCTTCCGGCGGCGTGCCACTTCAAGCAGATCCTGCATAGGACGGGGGGCATACTCAACAGCGTAGACCGTATCGACGTAATCCGCCACGTGGGATACGGTCGTCCCGTTGGCGGCCCCAAGATAGAGTACCACCATGCCGGGAAGCAGATCGGGAGCCACCCCGGCATGGGCGAGTGCCGCAAATTTGCTCCGGTAGGGATCCCATACACGGTACCCCTTGAGCATCCGTTCCCCGTAGACGCCCCCTTCACCCGGGGAGACCAGCACGCCGTCGATCAGGATCATTTAGTCCGCTCCTGCGGCGTCGATTCGTGCCTGTGCTTTTTCCAGAAACTGCGGATCCGCCTCGTTCCGATAATAGTCAATCCGTGCCGCAATGACCAGCTTTCCCGCAAGTACCCGTGCCACCCGCCCCCGCCGGTCTTTCGGGGCGTTGTGAACCCGCCTGTGCTGGAAAATGATGCCATGCTTTGGGGGTGGCGTCGCCGAACGAAGATGCGTGAAGAGGGCGTTTTCAGCCCCGATCACCTGCACGGTCGACGCAGGAAGGGATGCCAGCTCCCGAAGACCGCCTGCTTTTGCGATCAGGCGGGCTGCGACGAGACCGCCCACGAGCGCACTGCTGTTGGGCGCCACGCGGTCGGCGAGCGATGACACCTCCCGCATAAGAGCCGAACGTGTAGCCGAAATCCGCTCGATATCGGCGGCGATGCGCGCAAGGGGTGCGGATGCGTCCCCTTTCATACGGGCGACCATCTTTTTGGCGGTTATTGCGCGGTATTTACGTGAAAAACCGGGATTCCGCACAATATACCATTCTGTCGCCCGTTCGGAAAGCAGGTTTACAACCGAATCCATCTCGTCGAGAATCCGCACCATCTGCAGAAGTTCCCTGTCGCTCTGGGTATAATAGGTGGCAATCGCCTCTTCCGCAATGGCGATACAGACCTTCCTGAGTCGCCTGATGTATTCCGTCCTGTCCTGCACCCACCCGCATGCAATCGCGGTATCCACGGAAAGCGGAACGAAACCGGCCATATCCGGGTGAAGAGAACCGACACGCGATGCGAGGACGGATATGTCCGCCGGTGCCGGCACACACTGCCCGTCATCAGAAACGTCCCCGAACCAGTAGCGCTGCATGTCACAGATAGTGTCATCCGTCATTATATAATTGGTCCGAACGGCAGAGCGTGATGAACTGATACACGCAGGAAATCAGGCACCCTGCAGGGGTATTTCGCAATAATTAATGCATGGTTCCGCGTTTTGTACAGTGACTTATGATTATTTCCGCCGTTCTCTTCATCATCGGTCTGGCGCTGCTCGTAAAAGGCGCCGATTATTTTGTGGACGGCGGCGGCGGGCTGGCCACGCGATACGGCGTCTCTCCGACGACCATCGGCTTTACCGTCATCGCATTCGGGACATCGCTTCCTGAATGGGTCGTCAGCATCAACGCAATCATCATCAATAAGCCGGATATCGCGCTCGGCAATGTCGTGGGAAGCAATATCGCCAATATTGCTCTCGTGCTCGGTCTCTGCGCCGCCTTAAAACCCGCAGTCGCCGGTCACGACCGGGAGGCGGGAAAGACGCTCTATCACGAGACAGGGCTCATGATTGCAGCCACCGTGGTATTTGTGCTGCTCTCCCTTCGCGGAATTATCGACCTTGTTGCGGGCATCGTACTGCTTGCCGCGTTCATTCTGATCCTCCGATCCCTCTGGAAGACCGGCAGAACGGATGGCGAGCCCATAAAAAGCCACGGGCAGAAGGACTGGATACTGACGATCGGCGGGCTCGTAGCCGTTGTTGCCGGGGCGCAGCTCGTGCTCGGGAGCGCCGTCACCCTTGCCGAATTCCTCGGAATTCCAGCTTTTGTCATCGGGCTTTCCATGGTGGCTGTTGGTACGTCACTGCCAGAACTCGTCACATCGGTGGTCGCCATCCTGAAGGGACATGCCGGTATTTCCGTGGGCAACATACTGGGCAGCAATATCTTCAACATTCTCTTTGTACTCGGCTCCGGCGCTCTCATCAGGCCGGTTCCGATCCCCGGTCTCTTCGATATCGGTGTCATGGCCCTTCTTTCTCTGGCAACGGTCCCGCTGTTTGCCGCAACGGACCGCTTCACCCGGTACTGGGCGGTGCTGCTCCTTCTGGGATACGCAACCTATATGGTCTGGCTTTTCGGAATCCTTGCCTGAAGCATCAGACGGGAAATCCGAACGAATAGAGCATGACGGGGATCATTACGGCACCCATGCAGGCGACTCTCCGGACGTTGACGAGAGGCGGCACCGACCCGACGGCGGTGGCGAGGGCAAGAATACAGAGCCCGAACGGTCCGCACAGGACGACGGTGAGGACGATGACGAGGACGATGACCAGCGTGCTGAGACGGCGCACGGGAATGCCGTTGAATTTACGTGCAAGCCGGGAGAGCCGGACCGTGAGCATATAGCCGCACAGCGCCGCCATCATCCCGCCAAGCAGAAGTACGTCGATGCCGGGAAGATCCTGCGACGCGAGTGCGGCCATCACGCCGTTTCTCATGCGGGAAAGCGCAAACAGGGCGGCAAGGGAGAGAAAAGCGTTTGCCGTATTTGCCGCGCTTGTCGCGATGATATAGCCTCCCGGATCGTGGTCCGAAGAGACGGCGGACTGCAGGACTGCGTTCGCCGTCGCGTTCGAAAGGCCGGGCAGCCATCCGACGCACGCTCCGGCGACGGCGCCGATGCCGGTATGGCGTACGATGGTCCGCATACTCCAGGAGTGCCCATCCCAGTGCTGCTCCGGTATCATTCCGTGCGATGCGGACAGGAGCACGGATATCCCGAAAAGCCCGGACAGGAGCGGCATGAGAACGGACGACATTCCGGCGGTATGCCATCCGAGGAATGCATAGTGAAAGGAAAACACACCGAGGGCGCCTGAGACCAGAAATACCGCAAGGGACCACGAGGGGCTGTCCGAGTATACGATGAGGAGTCCGCCGGCCAGAAGGAGTACAAGCCCAATCCCCCAGTCGATGATCGGCTGTACCGACGGCAGCAGCAGGATAAAGACCAGAGAAAGCGGGAGTGCAAGCAGGGACGCGTATGCGCTGCCGAGAGCGGAAATGCGCACCGCCTCTTCACCCTTCCCCGCGAGGCAGAACGCGTGGGCGGGCAGCACCGAAAGCGCCGTGTCGGGATCGGGAATCCCCAAAAATGTGCTCGGGATGATATCGAGGAACGTATGGGTGACGAGAGCGGCAAACATCGCAACAGCGACGGTTTCCGGGCCGAACAGCGGCAGAAGAAGCCCCTGCACGGCGAGGAGAAAGCCTGCCATCGTGTTTGCGTGAACCCCGGGCGTCAGGCCGCTTGCCGCCCCGAGCCCGATGCCGACCGCTGTACCGGCGAGAATCCCAAGCATGCGTCAGAATGTGATTTTACCCGGAATGCACGATAAACCATCCGGAACAGATACAGGTATATCGCCGGAGGGAGAGTACAGTTGACAATGAAGATCGCAATCACCCGCCTGAAAGAAAAGGGCGACGGCGACCGGGCACTCTGCCGGGGGTACGGGCACGACTGCTATCCGGTGTCCCCGATTCGTGCGGATGTGTACAGGGACAGAATTCTGGCGTTTGCGGACAGGGTAAACCGGGGCGAATTCGATGCCCTGTTCTTCACGAGCGCCCTTCCGGCACGGCTGATAGGCCCGCTTCTTACCCGGTGGCCCCGCGTGATAGCAATCGGCCCCACAACGGCAGCGGCGCTGCAGGGCTTCGGGATCGAGTGCGAAACGCTTCCCTCCTTCTATTCGCGCGACTTCGCACCCTATCTCGGCGAGTGGCTGGCAGGAAAGGAGATAGGGATTCCCCGTGCCGATGTCCCGAACGAACCCCTGCTCGATGCAATCCGGGATCGCGGCGGAGTGCCCGGCGAAGTCCGCGTATACGGCCTTGCCCCGACCGGTGAGACGCTCCGTACCGATGATGCGGATGCAATTATCTTCACGAGCGCACGCTCGTTTACGGATGCGATATGGACACCCCGGGCTGATCTCATGGCCATCGCAATCGGGGAGGTCACGGCGGCGGCGATGACGGCGGGAGACGTACCCCCGCAGGTCGTCGGCGACGGATCGCTCGCAGGTACGCTTGCGGCGCTGAACCGGCATCTGGCAAATACAGGAGAGGGAACGCCCCGATGACGGCACCCGGGGGCGAGTCGGCGGAACCGGCTGCAGGCACGGGGCAGCGGAACGGGATTATCATTATTGACAAGCCCCGCGGGCCTTCGAGCCACCAGGTGACCGCATGGGTGCGGGACCTTACCGGGAGGCCTGCGGGCCACTCGGGCACCCTGGATCCGATGGTCTCGGGAGTGCTCGTCGTGATGCTCGGAAAGGCCGTGCGCCTCGCACCGCTTCTCCTCAGGCATCACAAGGAGTATGTCTGTCTCATGCGGCTTCATGCAGATGCGGACGAGGCGGCGATCCGGAACGTCGCCCGGAATTTCACGGGCAGGCTCTACCAGCGCCCGCCCCGCCGGAGCGCCGTCCGCCGTGCACTGCGTATCCGTGCGGTGCATGCGATAGAGATTCTCGATGTTCTCGGGAGACTGGTCCTCTTCCGTGTCGAATGCGACGCGGGAACCTATATCCGGTCGCTCTGCCACCACATGGGGTTGGCGCTCGGCACGGGTGCGCATATGCAGGAACTCCGCCGCACGAAGTCCGGGCTGTTTACGGAATCGGATGCCTGCACCCTCCATGATCTGGCCGATGCCTGCAGCAAAGCCGAAGCAGGGGATCCGCGGGCGCTCGACGACCTTATCATTCCTCCCGATCGGGCGGTGGGGGATGCGCCGCAGGTGGTCATCCGGGACACGGCAGTCGATGCGGTCTGCCACGGTGCGGTGCTCGCCGGAGTCGGGGTCCTCTCGGTAACGGCATGTGATGCGGGAGACCGGGTTGCTGTCCTGACAAAAAAGGGCGAGCTCGTCTGCCTCGGGCGGGCGCTTGTTCCTTCCTCGTCCATTGCCCCGGGGTCTCCCGGTCTTGTCGTCGCACCCGAGACCGTGTTCATGCAGCCCGGCACCTATCCGAAAGGCTGGACGTCAAAGCCCCACGCAGACGATGCTCCGTCTAAAAAAGCATAGCATTAAAAAAATGCCGCACAAATAGGTAAGACTGCAGGGCGAACGGACATCCCTGTGTGCTGAGGTAGTCTAGTCCGGTAGGGCGCGGGCCTGGAAAGCCCGTGGGGCGTTGGCCCCTCGGGAGTTCAAATCTCCCCCTCAGCGTTTCTGTTTTCGGAGTGTTCGCATGGTTAAAAAGGACAGGTTCTCCGGCGCACAGACGGCCACCGACGTGTTCGCCGCCGTGCTTGCCACCGTCTGTCTCGCAGCGCTTGCCGTAGTGGTCATCGCACCGCACATGGCTGCGGCGGGAGGGGGATCCGATGGCGCCCGGGATAGTCCGGCTGTGGCCACCGTCTATGAAGCGGCCGGACTTCTCTGCCACCAGATGCCGGAGCGCTCCTATGCACTCGCAGGCATTCCGATGCCACTCTGCGAACGCTGTTTCGGGATCCTGCTCGGGATGACGGCTCTGGCCGGGGCGGCGCTTGTCGTTCGTCCCCGGCGGGGATTTTTTGCATATGCGGGAGGCTTTCTTCCGAAAACGCGCAATCCGCGGCTTCTGGTCATCGCGACCGGCATCTGCCTCGGCCTGCCGATGGTCATCGACGGCACGATGCAGCTGGCAACCCCCTATGAAAGCACGGCGCTCATCCGCATTGTCACCGGATTTCTCTACGGAATCGGACAGGCGGGATTCCTGCTGGCGTTCGTCGCCGGAGCAGATGCCCGTATCGATGGGTGGAGGAACCCGGAAAAAGAAGGATGGCTTTGAAACCGGACTGAAAATAACAGGAGTATTAACAGCCGCCACCACCGCCGCCGCCCTGCCCACCGGTACGGAGCTCGCGACCGGCGATGAGAGCGTCATCGGTGATATAAATCGCGCCGTTGCTGTAGGTCTTCTCGATCACGACACGGTCACTGCCGTCCTTCGTTCCCGGGATTGTCACCTCATCGTTTACTTTCGGCTGATTGATTACTTTGCATTCATCAGAGCTGTCCGGGTGCACAACTCTGACCTCCATGCTCTGTAGCAGGGAAAGACCTTTGCCGCCGTTGACCTTCACGGTGATCTCGCCCGTTATCGGATCCTTCGCAATACCGGTCTCGACCTCGTATCCTGCCGGGACAGCATCCGTCGGTTGCGGTACGCAGGGATCGGCGGTCGCGGCGGCAGTCGCTTCCACCCAGGTCGCTTCCCGCGGCTGGTCGGCGGACACGGTCTTTGCGGGGGCGGGGCCCGGTGCCGCCAGAAGGCAGCAGCCGGAAACAAACAGCAAAAGGGCGGCACAGCAGGCGATGCTGGCAAGCAGCACCGTCCCGCTCGAAAAACTCCGGTATCGTTGCATCACGTCACCAATTCGACTCTTGATGTTAAGAATCAAAACTGTTGTGAAATAAGCACGGTGTACAGCGGGATTATTGCCATATCGCTGCGCACCACCCGAATCCCACTGCCGGGGATTGCCTTTCGATGAAAGGGCTCTGAAGGCCGTATGAAAAAGAAGGGGAGGATCAGGTCCCGCAGCCGCGGGCCGCGTCACGCCCCATGTCAAACGCCCGGACATTGATCTCAACGGTTTTCGGGGGCACGAGGGCACGCACGGCCCGGGTGAGGGAGTCGGGAAGGAGCGGTAGGTAATGCGATGCCGCCCCCAGCATGACGATGTTCTGGGCAAGGATGCTCCCGGCTTCGAGCGCGATGCCCGCCGCATCGATGACGCAGGGTACCGGCGTTCCGAGCCGGGTGAGAATTTCGTCGTGAGACGGGACCGGCAGATCCTTCTGGAATGCCGATGTCGGAATGACAACTGCGGAATTCACGATCATCCGTCCGTCCTCTTTCAGGAAATGGCGGTACCGGAGCGCTTCGAGCATGTCGAACGCAATGATGAGATCCGCCGTTCCGGGGGAGATGAGGGGTCCGAATATACCGTCGATGCGTACATGGCTCTCAACCGAACCGCCTCGTTGCGCCATCCCATGGGTCTCCGCACTCATCACGTGGCGCTCTTCGATGAGGCACGCTTCGCCCAGCACGTTGGACGCGAGGATCGTTCCCTGACCGCCGACGCCGACGATCAGCACGTCAAAACTCTCGTTCATGTCCGTCCCTCCATTCGTATCGCACCGACAGGACATATCTGGGCGCAGACGCTGCAGCCGCTACAGAGATCGGTGATGGATGCCACGTCCCCGGAAAATTCGATTGCCGGGCAGCCGAACCTGACACAGGCCCGGCAGCCGGTGCAGGCCTCGGTGTCGACGACATACCGCTTCCGCCTGACACCCGCCCGGCGTGCGGTGATGACGCAGGGCTGCTTCGCAATTATGACCCTGACCCCGTCACGCTGGCGTGCCGCCTTCAGCACCTCGAGCGTCCCGGTCAGATCGAACGGGTCGACGGTTTCCACAAACGGAACCCCGCAGGACCGGCAGATCGCTTCGAGAGAGACCTGCGGCGCCGGGTTTCCGCATGCGGTGCAACCGCTCGTGGGATTCGGCTGGTGGCCGGTCATCGCGGTGATGCGGTTGTCGAGGATCATGACCGTAATATCGGCGCCGTTGTAGACCGCATTCAGAAGGCCGGGGATCCCGGTGTGGAGAAACGTGGAGTCACCGATTGAACAGATGATGTCGCGCGCCTCACCCGACTGGGCCATTCCGCTCGCCACCGTGATCGAGGCACCCATGCAGATCGTTGTGTCCACCGTACCGAGCTGGATCCCCAGCGTGTAACAACCGATATCGCTGGGATAGACCGCATCACGATAAACTTTTTTCATTGCATAGAATGCCGCCCGGTGCATGCAGCCGGCACAAAGTATGGGCGGGCGCGGCGGAACCCCCCCGGCAGCTTCGGTATCCGGATACGGTGAAAACGACAGCACCCCGGCTTTCTCCAGAATCGCCTCAGAGGTACGCGGGCTCAGTTCGCCCTCCAGAGGGGCATACCCGTTCTTCTTGCCAAGGACCGTGACCGTGCCGGCCACCTGCCGTACGATCTCTTCGATGACGGGTGCTCCTTCCTCGATCACAATGACGGTGTCGTGCTGCCTTACGAAAGTTTCGAGCCATTCTTCGTCGATCGGGTACGCCCCGATCTTTGCGAGCGACACGTCACCGGGGATCGTCTCCTCCACGTAGGATATGGCAATGCCACCGGCAATCACCGCGGTTTTCCCTTTAACCCAGCCGCGGTTATACCCGAGATCAACAAGCCGCCGTGCCAGTGCGGGCTGTTTTTCGTTCAGCTTTTTATGGAGCACACGGGTATGGGCGGGAATGACAACGTATTGTGCGGGATTTTTCGTAAATACTCCTGTGCGGTGCTCTGTCCCGGGATCGCCGATAGAGACATCACTTTTTGAGTGGCATATCCGCGTCGTGGGCCGGAACAGCACGGGGAGGCCGAATTCCTCGGAAAGGGCGAATCCGTCGCGGATCATGTCGTGCGCCTCCTGTATGGTGGAGGGATCAAGGCAGGGTATCCGGGCAAACCGCGCATAACACCGGCTGTCCTGTTCGTTCTGGGAACTGTGGGCGAAGGGATCGTCCGCACTCATCACCACGAAACCGCCGACAACCCCCGTATAGGCGCTTGTCATCAGCGGATCGGCCGCCACATTGAGGCCCACGTGCTTCATCGTCACCAGGGAACGCTGGCCGCACCATGCGGCGGCCAGTGCGTTTTCATAGGCGACTTTTTCGTTCACCGACCACTCGATATAAAAGGGACGCTCCTCCTGTGTCCTGAGAATATCGATGACCTCAGAAGACGGGGTCCCGGGATAGCCACTCGCAAAATCGATGTTCGCCTCGAGGCAGGCATGCGCAATCGCCTCGTTTCCGAGCATGTACCGCGTAACCATACAATTCACCAAGTAGTACCCCAATAAACCTTTTTAATGTGCTGGTCCGAAGACAATGCACAACCTATAAAAACCCGGAATGGTTATTTAGTAAGGTAATCAGGGTGATTCACAGGGCCCGTAGCATAGCTGGTGGTGCACCCGGCTGATAACCGGGAGGTCGTGCGTTCGAATCGCATCGGGCCCACTTTCTCTGTTTTTCTTAATGCTTATATGCCCATACTCCAATCTCTGTACATGCAGAAAAACCAGAAGATCGTGCTCATCCTTGCCATAATCATTTCTATCCCACTGCTTCTGCTCACCGAAGGAGTATTTTATGCAGGGATCGTCATGCTGATTGCCGTGGCACTCATCATGAGCCTCGCCATCCTCGAATCGGGCGGAAAGCTGGCAGCACGGCCCGAGGTTACCTGCTTTCTCCGGGAAGATGCAAAGGCTGTCGTCGTCAGGAACAGGGGCGACGCCGAAGCACGGGACATGCATGTTGCGCTTGTGCCGCTGAACATCGAGTTTGATGTCCCGCCGCTGCCCCCGGGAGAGTCCTATGAGTTCGCCCTCCCTTCCATGATCGGGGAAGCGAAGGCGGCAATCACCTACCGAAGCCCGAACGGCCGCAGTTTTTCGGAGACAAAACCGCTCTCGGCACTCCACCCGGTTGACAAAGAAGAAGATCTTTTAAAACCCATGTTTCCGATGTTCGAGTGGAAAAAGGAATAATCCGGTTTTTCCGGAAAAAAACAGATTTTACCGGTTTTCCGGTTGATTGAATACGAACTCGAGCGTGATTTCGAGCGCTTTTACGAGCTCGTCCTGCTTTTTCAGGAAGTCATGCAGCGCCCGGTACAGGAGATACATGACGTCATACCCGTAGAGTTCGAGTACGTCTTCGGTGCTCAGGGGGCCGAGGTAACTGTCGATGATGAAATTATCGGAACTGTACATCAGTTCAAAAAATTTCCCCTTCTCCGATAGAATGCAGTACTGGCTCTCGACGCGCTTCTTCGGGTCATCCGGCCTGAAGTCGATGGGATCGGTCTTGCCGAGCATGATCATCTTTTCGCTCATGTACTCGGCATCATAAATTTCTCCCTTTCCGTCCTGTTTCCCCCGAACCAGCATACTTAGCCCGATTTCAGGGATGAGAGGCGAGGCAATTTCGGCCATCCGTCCAAGGAGCGCCGCATCGTTCTTCTTTACATCAGCGGCGAGTGCTGTTCCATCCTTTTTGAGCTTTTCAATTTTTTCCACGATAGCAGAAAAACCCTGTTCAATTTCGTCCATGGTCATCTCCTGTAAGGGGGGTGTCGGGCCCCTTTAATTCCCTGCATCAGGATTCAAATCTGGGGATTACGCACTATTAGTCCTTTCCCTTTCTCTCAAACACCGGCGGGGCGCCCGGACAGGAAAGGCATTGCTTATATTGATGAAAAACATTACGCGATCAGCGGTATATCATGGCAGCGCATCGTGAAAAATCCGGTGTTCACGATCGTTCCCGGTACCGGAATGGTGATTTTCATGCAATATACCGGTTCCCGGCGGATCCTCGCCGTCATCCTCGCTTTCATCATCCTTGCAGCCGGCTGCCTCTCGGAAACCGCTCGTCCGGGAGACCGGGGAGGAGTCGTGGTGGCGGTCTCGATCCTGCCGCAGGCAGAATTCGTCCATGCCATTGCGGGAGACCGTGCGGAGGTGATTGTCCTGATTCCGCCGGGGGCAAACCCCGCGACCTACGAACCCACTGCGGACCAGCTCACGGCGCTCTCCCGGGCAGGCATCTACTGTATGGTCGGTTCAGGGCTGCCGTTCGAACAGATCTACGTGCCGCGTCTTGCAGCCGCGAATCCTGCCATGCGGATCGTCAACACCTCCGCGGGGATTGACCTTATCGACCACGATCCCCATGTCTGGACGTCTCCCGTCAACGCGGTGCGCATGGTCAGGACAACGGCTGAGGCCCTTGCCGGGGCCGATCCGGAATACGCTGAAAATTTCCGTACGAATGCCTCGGACTACGAAAAAGAGCTCGTCTCCCTTGACGCGGAACTACGCAGCCTGACCGCTCACATTACCGGGAGGACATTTATCGTCTTCCATCCGTCCTGGGGATATTTCGCACGGGAATACGGGCTCGTTCAGGTTGCAATCGAGGAGGAAGGCAAGGAGCCGGGTCCCGGGCACATCGCCGAGGTGATCGACCTTGCCCGACGGGAACAGATACACGTGATTCTGGCGAACCCGCAGTTTTCCCGGCAGCCTGTCGATGCGATCGCCCGCCAGGTGAATGCATCAGTCGTCGACGTTGATCCGCTATCAGAGGACTATGCGGGAACCCTGCTCTTTCTGGCGCGGACTCTCGCGGGGGAAGGTGCCTCATGAGACCCATCATCTCTCTCGACCATGTCAGTTTCGCCTACGGCGGCACGCCGGTACTGGAGGATGTAAGCCTGGATGTCTTCGAACATGACTTCCTCGGGATTATCGGGCCCAACGGCGGAGGGAAGACAACCCTTCTTAAAGTCATGCTCGGTCTGCTGATGCCGGACAGCGGACGGGTGACGATAAAGGGCGGAGCGCCCCGTGAGTACAGGATGTCGATTGGGTACGTACCGCAGTACCGCACCTTCGACTTCAATTTTCCTGTCCGCGTTCTCGATATCGTGCTGATGGGGCGCCTCGGCCATATACGCGGTCCGTTTCGTAAATATTCGCGTCGTGATCGTGAGATTGCCATCGACGCGCTGCACGCGATGGGGATAGCCGACCTCGCCGGCCGGCAGGTTGACAGCATGTCCGGCGGGCAGCAGCAGAAGGTAATTCTCGCACGGGCGCTTGCTTCCGAACCGGAAGTGCTCCTCCTCGACGAACCGACGAACCATATCGATGTGAGAACTGAGGAGCATTTTTTCGGTATTCTCAAGGAACTGCACGAACACATGGCGATCGTGGTCGTGTCGCATGATATCGGTGCGATATCCACACATGTCGACCGGGTTGCCTGCCTGAACCGCCGCCTGTTCACCCACGATTCCGGGGAGATTACGGGATCGATGCTAGCCGAAACCTACCAGTGCCCGATTGAGCTGATCGCCCACGGGATTCCCCATCGCGTGCTGGCCGATCATGACGGGGGAGGGAAACAGTGATAGAGATCATCGGGTATGAATTCTTCCAGCATGCCCTCATCGCAGGATTCCTTGCAAGCATCGCCTGCGGGATCATCGGCACGTACGTCGTCGTGAAAAAAATCTCTTTCATCAGCGGAGGGATATCACATTCCGCATTCGGCGGCATCGGTCTCGGTTACCTGCTGGGCTTCGAACCCCTTCTCGGTGCCATTGCCTTCAGCCTCGCCTCGGCGCTCGGCATCGGCATCGCCAGCAGGCAGGGAGAGGAAGAGGATACGGTGATTGCCGCCATGTGGGCAACAGGCATGGCGATGGGCGTCCTGTTCATTTCGCAGGCTCCCGGATACGCACCCGATCTCCTGAGCTACCTCTTCGGAAATATCCTCTTCGTACCGACACAGGATCTTGTACTGATGGTGGTGCTCAATGCCGTCATCATCGGTCTCGTGTACCTCCTCTACAATGAGTTTCTCGCAATCACCTTCGACGAAGAGTTCGCGTCTATCATGAACATCCCTGTTGACCGCGTCTATCTGCTGCTGCTCTGTCTCATCGCACTCACGGTCGTCATGCTCATCCGTATCGTGGGCGTGATCCTCACCATCGCTCTTCTGACAATTCCCGCAGCCATCGCACGGCAGCATCTGACCAGCATGCACCGGATTATGGCACTCGCAACACTCCTCGGGATTGTGTTTACGTTTGCGGGCATCTGGGTTTCCGTACTCGCAAACGTCCCGTCCGGAGCAGGGATCATCCTGATCGGAGCCGTCGCATACGGAATTTCCACTGCGGCAGTCAGGCTCGCGAGGAAGCCGGCAGGCGTGTCCCGATAAGGTAGTGGCGGCGGTGCTCCGTGATGGCGACACGGCAGCGGCTGCCGATCGGCAGATCCTCGCGGATGACGATGTTGTTATAAAAACCGTCACGCGCGACGCAGGTGCCGGGCACTTTTTTTTCCGTTACAAAAACGTCCAGTTCGTGCCCGATCATCCGATCCCCCGCCCGGTCACAGACCGAGTTTGCCGTTTTGGTGAGTGCCCGTGATCGCTCCTTCCGGATCCTCTCGGGCAGATCACGCAACGCTCCGGCATCGGTGCCGGGTCGGCGTGAATACCGGGTGATATTCACCTTTGTCGGCCGTGTCCGTGTCAGAAGATCGCGGGAAGCGGCAAAGTCCGCATCGGTTTCGGTCGGAAAGCCCACGATGAAATCGGTTGAAATCCGGATGCCGGGGAGTGCAGCCCGGAATATCTCAACGATACGGCAGAAATCCTCCGCACGATACCCGCGTTGCATGGCGGCAAGCACCGCATCCGACCCCGACTGGACGGGGAGGTGGGCAAACCCGAACACCTTTTCGTGCCGGAACGCGGCAACGAGATCCTCGAGCACCGGGAGGAGGGTTGCCGGGTTCATCATGCCGACCCGAATCCGGAAATCGCCGGGCAGGTCGCAGAGTAAACCGAGAAGCCCAGGAAGATTTGTCCCGATATCCCGGCCATAGGACGATACGTCCTGACCCGTCAGCTGAATTTCCGATGCTCCTTCCGAAATGAGCCGCTCCGCCTCCAGAGTGATTATTTCCGGCGGATTGCTCGCGAGGCACCCCCGGGCATGCCGGGTGATGCAGTAGGAGCACCGGCCGAGACACCCCGATGCGACCTGGAGCGCCCCGATGCCGGGCTGGATAAGCGCCCCGACGCGTCCGCACGCCCGGGTGATCTCAGCGGGAACAATCACGCCGACCGACGGAGCAGCGTCCCGGATTGCCTCCATCTGCACGAGCGGCATGCATCCGGTCACAATACAGGTGCGATCGGCACAGGCACGGATCCGCCGGAGCATGGCGCGTTCGGTTGATTCCACTACGGTGCAGGTATTGATGATGATGATATCCGCCTCGTCTGCGGAAACCCGCCGGCACCCCCGCGATTCGGCGAACAGGAGGAGTTTCTCCGTATCCGCGTGGTTGTACGTGCAGCCGTAGCTCTCGGCGCAGACGGTCGCATTCCTGAGACGGTTCATCGCGGTACCCGTGTCTGTGAAAACATGCGGTTTTTCTCCTGCTCGAGCACGGCATCGGCAAGGACAAGTGCCAGCATGCTCTCCGCAACCGGGATTGCCCGGGGCACGATGCAGGGATCATGGCGCCCCGTCACCGAAATGACGGTTTCCCTCCCTTCGGTGTCGATGGTACGCTGGGAACGGGCAATGGACGGCGTGGGTTTGACGGCAATGCGCACGATGATATCGGTACCGGTGCTTATTCCGCCGAGAATACCGCCGCAGTGATTTGTCAGAAACCCCCCCGGTCCCATTTCATCATTGTGTTCGCTCCCGTGCATTCGGGCGGCGGCAAAGCCGTCCCCGATCTCAACGCCCTTCACTGCTCCGATACTCATCATGGCTGCTGCGATGCGGGCGTCGAGTTTTCCGAAGACCGGATCGCCGAGTCCTGCCGGGCACCCGGATGCGGTGATTTCGATGATCCCGCCCACGGAATCCTCCGCCCCCTGTGCCTGCCGGATCTCCTCCTCCATGCCTTCTTCCGTTGTGGCGCCATGGATTTCATGCGCACGCCCGTGTACAAGTATGGATCGCTGTGCCAGAAGCTTCATTGCAAGCGCACCGGCACACACCCGTGCGACCGTTTCCCTGCCTGAACTCCGGCCACCTCCCCGATAATCGCGAATCCCGTATTTTTTCCGGTAGGTAAAATCCGCGTGGCCCGGACGGTAGATATCCCTGAGGGCATCATAGTCACCGCTTCGCTGGTCGCGGTTGTAGACGACTATTGCCACCGGCGTTCCGGTTGTCACGCCGTCAAAGATACCGGAGAGGATGAGAGGCTCATCGGACTCCTGCCGGGAAGAGACACGGGGGCCTGTTCCGGGACGCCTTCGGTCGAGCAGCGGCCGGATATCGTCTTCGGAAAATGCGATGCCGGGCGGGCACCCGTCGACGACAGCCCCGAGCGCCGGCCCGTGACTCTCGCCGAATGTGGTGCACCGGAAGTTCTTTCCGAATGTGTTCATTGTCATATCACTTCCCTGATAAGGCCGGGATCTGCACGGATCCCCGTGAAGAGGCGGAACTGGGCGGATGCCTGCGCCACGAACATCTCCCGCCCCCCGATGCACCGGCACCCGTGCCGGCGTGCTAACCGGAGAAGAGGAGTCTCCGGCGGGGTGTAGACCAGATCGAAGACCGTCATCCCCGGGCGAAGCCAGTGTTCTTCAAGGACGCTCTTGCCGTCACCCATTCCGACCGGTGTTGCGTTGATGACGAGATCGGGATCGATCCGGTCAAAGTCCGTGAGGGGGCCCGAGCCGGCACCGAAACGCTGCGCAAGCGCTTCCGCCGCGCCGGGATTCCGGGCGAGGATGGTTGTATCCATTCCGAGGTCCCCGAGCGCGTAGGCCGCCGCCGCCGCGGCACCTCCGGCACCGAGCACGACGGCGCTGCAGGGCTCCATTCCCTGAAGCGGTTGTCGCACCCCGAGCCAGTCGGTATTGTACCCGTATGCGCGATCCCCGCACCGGACCACCGTATTGACCGCCCCTATCGCCGCCGCATGACGGTCGATATCCGAGAGGTACGGCATTACGGCACTTTTAAAGGGAATTGTGACGGAGAGACCCTTGATGTCGAGAGCTCGTGCGCAGTCCATAACCGGACCGAGAGAGGGCCACTGGATCCGCGTGTACCAGTACTTCAGACCTGAACGGGAAAAAAGGTGATTGAAGAGGGCAGGACTTTTACTGTGAAGGCACGGGTTGCCGATAACTGCACAGAGGCGCATATCTGCCCGTGTCTGCTCATCCAGAAATTTTTTAAGCCCTTCCAGCTCTTCAGGCGGCAACGGTGTCTTTTTGAGGAATGCAAAGCCGTCGGAGCGGTCCGTCTCCGGGACGGTCCCGCCGGCGACCGCCTGCCGCACCCTCCGGCACACTTCACCGGGATCGATGGCTTCCGTATCGATGCAGCAATCGGACGCCCCGACATATGCGGGCATCCGCTTGAGAAGCACTGTCCGGATCTCTTCATCGGGAGGGAGAGGCGTCAGTGCCGGCCGTGTACTGCCGCGGATACGGTTCCCGAGCACATCGGCGGGAGCGAAGAGAAAGACAACCGGTCCGCCGTGCCGGAGCAGGGCGACATTTACGGGATCGGTAACCGCGCCGCCTCCGGTGCTGATAACTCCTCCCTGTCCGGCAAGAGAGGCGATTACCGAACGCTCCAGCATACGAAAATTCTCTTCGCCACTCCTGAAAATTTCGGGGATGGACATTCCCGCCCGCTCCTCGATGAGTGCGTCCGTGTCAATGAACGGGATGCCGAGCGCGCCGGCAAGCAGGGTACCCACGGTTGTCTTGCCGCTGCCGCGATATCCGACGAGCACGATCCGCATCATAGCCCCGCCTCCCGGAGCGACTTCCAGAATCCCGGAAACGATTTGTCCGTGCATTCCGCATCCCGGATCGTCACATCCCCCGTGCCGTAGCCGAGGACCGCTGCGGCCATGGCGGTCCGGTGATCCCGTCCCGGGTCGATGACAGCCCCGTGAAGGGGCCGGGGGTGGATAACGAGGACGTCAGGGCCCGCCTCAACAGCCGCGCCGCAGGCACGGAGCATCGCGGCCGTTGCCGCGATCCGGTCGCTCTCTTTGTACCGGAGGTGACCGATCCCGGAAATGCGCGTTGGTGTGTCGGCATGTGCGGCGACCGCGGCCAGTGTCTGTACCGTGTCGGGAGACGAGGACATGTCGATCTCGATGCCGCGAAGGGGGCCGGTGCGCTCGACGGTGACGCTGTCTCCCCCCGCCGACACCCTGCATCCCATGCGGGAGAGCGCATCGATAAAGATCCGGTCACCCTGGGGGGATGTGGAATTCAGTCGCTCCACGGTCATCCTCCCGCCCGATACGGCGGCAATCGCGAAGAAATACGAAGCCGAAGACCAGTCTCCCTCGATCACATACCGCCGTGCGGTATAACGCCTGGGGGAGACGGAAAAAGACCGATATCCCTCGCGGACAACCCGTATGCCAAACTCCTCCATGACTGCCGTGGTGATGTCGATATACGGGCGTGACACGGGATTGCCGGAAAGTTCAAGGCTGACTGGCGATTGTGCCCCCGGAGAGGCGATGAGGACGGCAGACACGAACTGGCTGCTGATGCGGCCGTCCATGCATGCGGTGCCGCCCGAAAGCGGACCCGTCACTTCAACGGGCGGGTAGCCGGGCGTTCCCGCATACCTGATACCTGCTCCCAGCAGGGCGAGAGCATCCCCGAGCGGGCCCACCGGCCGCTCCCGCATCCGGGCGCTTCCGTCAAGCAGCACCGGTGCGGTCCCGAGAGCGGCAATTCCCGTGCACAGCCGGAGAGTGGTCCCGGACTCGCCGCATCCGAGTGATACGGGTCCTGCCGCCGGCAGCCTGCCGCCGCATCCTTCAACGACAACACGATCCTCCTCCGGTCTGGCTGAAATCCCGAGGCGGGAAAGAGCCGCGAGTGTCATTCTGATATCCCCAGCATCAAGAATGCGTTCGCATACGGAGGTGCCCTCCGCAATCGCGGCAATAATGAGCGCCCGGTGGGAATAGCTCTTGGACGGGGGGGCGCTCACCCGGCAATCGACATCGCGCACCCTCCCGACGGTGATGTTCATGGCATACCTCCGAGGTTCCCGTAGCACCCGAGTGCCCTGACACGCGCCATCGGGGCCAGTGCGGAAAGCGCATCCTGCCATGCCGGGTGCAGATCGGCGTCAAGGAAGAAGATGTATTCTCCCATCCGGCGCGTGGAAGGACGTGATTCGATGCGACTGAGGTTGATTCCCCGGTCGGCAAACACACCGAGGATCGCGTGCAGGAGCCCGACCCGGTCACCCGAGGGATCGACGAGGATGCTGCAGGTGCCTGATTCGGGGACGGGGCACGGTTCCCGGGAAATCCTGATGAACCGCGTTCTGTTGCGGGCATTGTTCTGGACATCGGTGCGGACGAGGGAGAGACCCCAGTGCTTCGCCGCCGTCCGGGTTGTAATAGCGCCCGTCTGCGCCCGGAGATGTGCCGAGCGTGCGCTCTCCGCGTTGGATGCCGTGTGAACGACAGGAATCCCCAGACTTTCGATGAATGCCGAACACTGTTCGTGCGTTTCGGGATGCACATAGAGCGTGCGGACCGGGCCGCCGGGGTCCGCCGCGGCGAAGTGGTGCCCGACCGGCACGGTGATCTGGCCGGTGATGAAGACGGGATGCTCCCGGAGACCGTTTAAGGTGGCGCCGATTCCTCCCGATTCGCTGTTTTCGAGGGGAACGAGACCCACACCGCCACCTTCACGAACAAAGCCGAATATCTTCGCGATTGAGGGAAGGAGGATAATGTCGTCGTTGCCTGCAATGAGGTGCGCGACTTCATGCGAAATGGTCCCTTCCGGTCCGAGCGTGGCGAGCTTCATGAACGGTTCACCATGCATGCAATCAGTTCGTCAGTCTCGCGGGTTGCCGACGGAGTGTAGTCTGCAAACGCCACGGCATTCCGGTTAAAAAACGCGGCAAATGCATTCTGATCCCCGGAGTCCACGATCTCCCGCAGCTCCCGGACCGATTCGGAAAATGCCTCGAGAAGCGGCGGCACCTGGGGATTATCCTGGAGTATCGCACCATACAGCGCCGGATCCTGTCCGAGAATCCGTCCCACGAGCCCCATTTCCATCCGGTAGACGGGGCTTGTATAGGAGAGGGCATCGCCGATATCGACGGCCGACCGCCGGATCGCGTCGGCAAGGCTGAGCGTGGCAAAATGGACAAGCCCCTGCACCACCGCCATCATCCGGTCATGCGTCTCAGGATTTGAGAGGAGAATCCGTGCTCCTTCTGCTTCAAAAACCGACAGGACAGACTTCAGGGTGTCCCCTGAACACCGTGCGGGGACCGCCACGATCAGCTGATGCCGGAGCGAGAGAACGCCCGGCCCGAACATCGGGTGCAGGCCGATAACATCGGCGGGTGTGGCGAGCATCGCCTGTACCGGGCCGGTTTTCAGTGATGTCAGGTCGGCGAGAACCTGTCCGGCCCTGAGAACAGGGGCGATCTCGGCAATAACGCCGGGAGTACTCCGGATCGGGACCGATATGATGATGAGATCCGAATCGGCTGCCAGATCCGTGTTCGAGAGCCGAGTCGTCCGCCCCGAGACCGTCACCCTGTGCCCGGCCCGCGTGAAGACTCCGGCAAAAAGCTGCCCCATCCTCCCGGTACCGCCGATAATTCCGACCCTCACGACGCCTCACCGCTCCACAATCGTCTCGCGGACGGCCATGCCGAAATGCCGTCCGGCCCCGGATATATGGCCGAGGAGCCGATCACCCACCGCGAGCTGTACGACGGACACTGCCGTGCCGCCTTCCCGCACGAGCCGTATCGTCTCCGCGTTCTGCAATACGAGGCCTGCGCTGACATCTCCCGATACCGCCTCAACGAGCAGGAGCGGGCGCCGTTCGATCTTGATCCGACCCACCACCGCTTCGGCGGCCTTTCCGCCGGCATCCACGATCAGCATGGGATCACCCGCACGGAGATCGGCGAGGTACGCGGTACGGCCGTCCGGGAGAAGGATGTAGGCATGCACCGCTCCGGCGTTGACCCGGAACGGCCGGGCAGCGACGTACGGATTTTCAAGTGTCTCGGCATGAACAAGGAGGAAACCTTCGGATGTGTTCCCGACGAGCATGCCCTGACCGTCGGCGAGCAGGCTGCAGGTATCGACACATACCCGGTCACCCATGCCGGTCTGTGTGATCCGTGTCACCTCGAAGGTGGACAGGGGGACGGTGCCCGTCGTCCTGCGGACCCGTTCGCCCACGCGGGAAATCTCTGTCGGAGAGTCGGTTGCGAGAAGGACGCCCGAAACCCCCTTTTCGAGCACCTGCAAAGCGACGTCCGCCTCCTCTGCCGAGGATACCTGCGCGATTATGCGGTCGGAAGCGGCGACGAGGTTTTCAAGCGGGATCACGGTCCAGTCCCGCGTGCGCACGACCACGTATCCGCGATCGGCACAGGCCCGCGCCTGCTCCTGCCCTTCCGCGCCGTCGATATCGACAAAGAAGACATCTTCGCCGGGGACCAGATCGCCGCCATCCGCAACCACCCTGACCCGGCCGAGCTCACGGACCCGTTCAGGATCGTCCGCAACGACGGCATCGGCCCCGCTCTCGATGGCGGTTGTCGCACATGCCTTGTTCCACGGCCGGCAATCCACCCAGAAGAGTTTCATCCGACTTCCTCCAGCGCCGTTTCCGGGTCCGTGCCGTCGTGGACGACCCTGCAGATCGCCCGGACAAACGATGCCGTGTTGTCCCGCTGAAAGGCGTTTCTTCCCATGCAGACACCGGCCGCCCCGGCAGAGACCGCATCGCGGATTGCCGTGAGGGTGGCGAGATCGCCCGCCTTCTCGCCGCCGGCAACAAAAACCGGCACCGAACAGGCCTTCACGATCTTGCCGAACGAGACAGGATCTCCGGTGTACGAGGTCTTGATAAGATCTGCACCGAGTTCTTCACCAACGCGTACGCAGTGGCCGATAGCCGCGGGGCTTGCCGGATCGATGCCCGCTCCCCGCGGGTAGATCATCGTCAGCAGGGGGATGCCCCAACGCTTGCAGTCCCATGAAATGTTCCCCGCTTCTTCAAGCATGCGCGATTCGTTCGGGGCACCGAGATTGATATGGATTGAGACAGCATCAGCCCCGAGCGTGATCGCCTCCTCGACCGAGCAGACAAGTACCTTGTCGTTCGGGTCGGGATTGAGGGACGTGCTCGCGGAGAGGTGCACAATCAGTCCTATATCACGGCCGTAGCGCCTGTGGCCGCTTCCGACGATGCCCTTGTGCAGGACGACCGCATTCGCCCCTCCGTCACTCACCTCACCGATAATGGACGGCATATCGCCAAGTCCCTCAATCTGGCCGAGCGTAAAGCCGTGGTCCATCGGGATAATCACGGCACGTCCGGTATTCCGGTCCATGATGCGTTCGAGCCTGATTGCCTTGCCAATCATGTCAGGGGCCTCCGCTACGGAGGATTTCCATTGTTTCTTCCGCCGATCTTCCGTCGTGAACAATCAGTGCGGCAGCCCGGACGAACCGGTCGGGTGCGGGATGCTGGAACGCATTCCTGCCGATCGAAATGCCGGCTGCGCCGCCCTCCATTGCACCCTCTATCAGCGTGAGTGTCTGCAGCTCGTCGGTCTTCGAACCACCGGCAACCACGACCGGCACCGGGCACCCTCCCGTCACCTCCCGAAAGCTGTCGGGGTCGCCCGTGTAGACGGTCTTGACGAGGTCGGCGCCGAGTTCCGCAGCGACGCGGGCGGCGAGCGCCACGGATACCACCGCGTGCTCGTCGGTTATTCCCCTGCCGCGGGGGTACATCATCGCAAGGAGGGGCATCCCCCATTCCATGCACTCCACGCCGATTCGCCCGAGATCGGAGAGCATCCGTGCCTCCGAATCAGCGCCGATATTGATGTGAACCGACACCCCGTCCGCACCCATCTTCAGTGCGTTTGTCACGGTGTTCACGAGCACCTTGTCGTTCGGGTCGGGCCCAATCGACGTGCTGGCGGAGAGATGAAGTATCAGGCCGATATCGCGCCCGTGCGTGCGATGGCCGTAGAGTGCCAGCCCCATGTGCCCCAGTACGGCATTCGCACCCCCCTCGGCAACCAGATCGACTGTTCTTCCCATGTCCGTCAGCCCGGCTATCGGACCGGACGATACCCCGTGGTCCATCGGGACGATGATCGTCTTTCCCGTGTTCCGGTTGATGATTCTTTCCATCCGGATTTTTTTTCCATTCATACAATTACGCTCCCATAAACTGATCTCCGGTTTGCGACTGCACAGAAACCTGTATGCCGCATCACCGGGAATTTCTAAAACCGGCGATACGGAGCCCAGGCTCCATACCGAAATGTTTCATAAAAGAAACGATACGATGCAGATTCGTATCCTGCAACCGGAGATGCGGGTGCGTCGCTAACGGGAATAAAAACATTCACCGGCGAAAAAACATTCACCACACATTCGAGGAGATATGACTCGTTCAGCAATAAAAAGGTATGGGCTGCGTTCGCCCGGAGTATCCTCCCGGCACTCGTGAAAACGGGACAAACGCGCGGGAGCACGTCCTCTCAAACACAATACTTAACCACTGAAAACCACTATTTGTTTAGCAATGATCAGAATCGGCCTCTTGGGGTGTGGGAATGTCGGTCACGTCATCGCCAGGCATACCGAAATTGTTCCGGTCGCCGCTGTCTATGATACGGTGGAATCACGGGCGAATGAAATCGGAGAGATGTGCGGTGCTTCCGTATACCATGACTTTCCCGCATTTATCGAGGGAGATTTTGATCTGGTCGTCGAGGCTGCGTCGGTGGAAGCCGTGCGGCGGTATGCCGGCGAAGTGCTGGTGCACGGAAAGGATCTTGTGATCCTCAGTGTCGGTGCGCTTGCAGATCCGGAATTCAAACAGCAGCTTTCCGAGACGGCCCGGCGGGCGGGACGCAGGATTTACATCCCGAGCGGTGCGATTATCGGCCTTGACAACCTCAAAATCGGACAGATCGCCGAGATCAGGAATCTTGTTCTGAGAACGACGAAAAGCCCGGCCTCACTCGGCATCGAGGCACATCGAAAGATGCTCGTCTTCAAGGGCACGGCGTACGACTGCATACGCCATTTTCCCAAGAATATCAACGTCGCCGTCGCCCTCGAGCTTGCGGCAGGACGGGAAGCAGATGTGGAGCTCTGGGTGGATCCCGATATCGACAGGAACATGCACGAAGTAATTGCCGAGGGCGAATTCGGGGAGATTCATATCACGGTCAAAAACACCCCGAGCCCTGACAACCCGGCGACCAGTTATCTTGCCGCACTTTCTGTCCTGACACTTTTAAAGAATCTGGACAACCCGATCGTGATAGGAACCTGAAACAGCCATGAACGAAAAGATAGCCACCCTGAAAAAAGCGAAAAATGCGGTGATCCTGGCTCATAATTATCAGTTGCCGGAAGTTCAGGACGTGGCGGACTTTACGGGCGACAGCCTTGAGCTCGCGGTGCGGGCGAAAGAGACGACCGCGGATCTAATCGTCTTCTGCGGTGTCCTTTTTATGGCGGAAACCGCCAAAATACTCAATCCTTCCCGGAAAGTGATCATGCCGGTCCCCGATGCCGGATGCCCGCTCGCTGATCAACTCACTCCCGGGATGATCCTTGCAGCGAAGGCAAAACATCCGGAGGCGGCGGTCGTGCTCTATGTGAACAGTACGGCGGCCTGCAAGGCGTTTGCCGACATCGTCTGCACATCCGCAAACGCGGTCGGTGTCGTGGAATCGCTCCCCCATGACACCATCCTCTTCGGACCGGATTCAAACCTGGCGGGGTATGTCCAGCGAAACCTGCCGGATAAAACCATCATCCCCCTTCCTCCCGGCGGCCACTGCTATGTCCATGCCGAATTCACACCGGGGGACGTAGGGGAGGCACGGCGGCGCGGGGGGCGGATAATCTGTCATCCCGAGTGCCCCGCGGAGATCCAGGCGGCGGCGGACGTCATCGCCTCGACGGGCGGCATGGTCAGGGAGGCGCCGTCTGCCCCGATATGGAACGTCTTTACGGAAAAGGAGATGGCATGGCGCTTGAAAAAACTCTACCCCGATCGCACGTTTTATGCAAAGGACGGCGCTGTCTGCCACGACATGAAAAAGACCACCCTCGCCGATGTGATCAGGGCTCTTGAAACGGAACAATATGAAGTTACGCTTCCCGCTGATATCATGGAGCGTGCCCGGGGAGCGATTGAACGCATGATTGCTCTGCCCGGGTAATTGAGAGGAATTGTACATGATTCCCATTGAAACGCTGGTCGGATTTGTCAGGGAGGATGCCCCGCAGGGAGACTGTACGTCCGAGGCGGTGGTTCCGGACACGCCGTGCCAGGCTGCCGTGCGTGCGAAGTCAAAGGGCCTCATTGCCGGAATTTCCGAATCCGAAGCCTTGTTTGCCTATTTTGGAGTGCGGACGATCTCCCGGGCAAAGGACGGCACCTGGGTGCACGAGGGCGACATCGTGATGGAACTTGACGGAAGTGCGCATGCCATCCTCCTCGTGGAACGGACCGCACTGAACCTGATCGGGCGGATGAGCGGGATCGCCTCCGCCACCCGCGCCGCCGTGGAGGCCGTCCGGGCTGAACATCCACGGATCCGGATTGCGGGAACACGAAAGACCTGCCCGGGTCTGCGCGCATTCGACAAAAAGGCGATCATGCTGGGCGGAGGGGACCCGCATCGGTCATCACTCTCCGATCAGATTCTCATCAAGGATAATCACCTCACCCTCGTGTCTCTCACGGAAGCCATAGCACGGGCGCGTGCATGGAGTGCGTATAAAAAAATTGAGGTAGAGGTCGAAACGCCGGAAGACGCCGTTGCCGCGGCAGGGGCAGGGGCGGACATCGTCATGCTCGACAATATGGACGAAGACGCCATCCGTGAGGCTATTGACGCGCTCGTGAACCGGGGGCTCCGGGACAGAATCACCATCGAACTCTCGGGCGGGATCGAACCCGGGAGGCTTGCAGCCCTTGCAGCACTTGACGTGGATGTGATCAGCATGGGGGCGCTCACGCACACCGTCCGGAATTTTGACGTCTCCCTCGAACTCCGGTGTTCCCTGAAGACCGTTTCCCTCTGATGGATGTTCCCTCTTTTAACGACCGACGTTCCGATTCATCAGAGCGTTTCCAAATCCGAAAGGATTATTGAACGGGAGGTGCCATGCTCGGCTAATGAATGATATGGAGCGGGAAGCCGATGCAGCCACTGATCCCTCTGCCACTGAAAATCAGGACATCATGGCACTCGAGCACCAGCGGAATGTGTCCGTCCTCATCAGTCTCCTTCAGCACAAACTTCTGAACCTCCGCTGGAGGGCTGCGGAAGCCCTCGGCCACCTCGGCGACCGGCGTGCCGTTGAACCGCTCATTGCAGCCCTTTCGGATCCGTACGTCGACGTGCAGTGGCTCGCCGCCCGGGCACTCGGCGAGATCGGGGATGTAAAAGCGGTTGAACCCCTGATCACGTGCTTGAAAAGCCCGGAAAAATGGCTCCGGGTCGGCGCAGCCGAGGCACTGGGAAATATCGGCGATCCGCGGGCAACCGATCCTCTCATTGCCGTCCTCTCCGATGAAAAACGCAGGGTACGGGTGAATGCTGCCGTTTCCCTTGGAAAAATCGGCGAGATAAAAGCACGGGAACCGCTCCTGGCTCTCCTGAACGACGACCCCGACGAGAAGGTCAGGTTCGCCGTAGAAGCGGCCCTGAAACGGATTGAAGCAAAATCCCAGGCAAATCCCGACTGAAGTCCCCTGATTTTACGGGCTCCTCTTTTTCGGGAAACCGTACCGGCACCTCCCTGATTCGGGATGCTGCCAAAAAAAAATTAGACCAGTTTGAAGAACGGGTGTTCTTCGGACTTGATCTCGAGGCCAAACTCACGCGATGCCTCGGCAAGCACGATATCCGTGTATGCCTGGGCGGTCATGATTGCTTCGCAGTTCTCGATAGGGCCGTACATGATCAGGTCGGCACCGAGGGTGCTCGCGATCATGTTGCAGCCGATGTCGGGGGCGGACCATGCCGCCTGAATGATGCCGTCCATGCCACCGAGGTGGTGGTGCGACATCTGCTCAAGAAGGAGCGCTTTGCCCTCGTAGCCTTTTGCAAGATTTGAGGGGTTCTTTTTCGTACCCTTCCAGCGCTTGAGCCACGTCCAGGAAACCGTCATGTTGTGGTAGGCACCGCCGGTGGGCAGGCCGTGGATTGCCTTGCAGGCGAGGATCTCACGGTATGCACCGCCGGATCCGAGCCCGAGCGGAGTTGCGGCCGTGTCAAGGATGGGGCGGGTAATCCCGCACTCCTCGGCAATGCCGAGCATGCTCTTCTCCTGGCCGGCGACACCGCCCTCGACGAGCACCTTCTCACGGCCGACCACTGTCGGGTCGCCCGGGTTGAAGGCAAGCACGATCGCGGCGTTTACGTCGCTCTCTTTCAGCGCCTGCATGTTCTCGGGCGTGATGGACCCGTTGATCGAGTTGTAGATCGCACGGTCCGCAAGGCCGACTTCGGTCACGTACTTGCATGCGTGTGCCAGTGCCGGCGGGAACGACGAGTCCATCAGGAATGCCGTCTTGTTGTCGATGCTGTCAAACCATGAGAAATAGCTCTCAAACGCTTCTGCAGATTCAGAGATGATCTGAATGAAGTGTTTGATGCCGGTCTCGTCAGACAGTTCCTGACAGCGGTTCCAGAGAGTTTCCGCACGGTCCTTGTCAATAATACCCTTTTCATCGTCCAGCACACATTCATGCTTGTTATAGAAGATGGACGCACCGAGCACCGTCGGGTACTCTCCGGGCTGTCCGCCAAGCATGGTACCGTTGAAATCGTGTACCGTCTGTTCTTTCTCGAATTTGAACATGTTTCAAGCCCCCAAAATGAAGGTCATCAATTTTCCGTATAATGTCAGGATCATCATGAAAACTACTAACCCTGCCACCAATCCGTAGAGAATACCGATATCGCGCCCGATCTTCCGGCCGGAGCGCTGTGCGATTTCGGCATTGGCGAATTCAATCTTTTCTTCAATCGCGTCGAGACGCCGTTCGATCTCAAGGAACTGCGGGTTCGCACCGGCCGCCATTGCGGCGCCTCCGCCGGCACCCTCTTCCTTCACTTCGACGACCATCGGATCGGCGTCAAAGGCGCCGGGGTCTTTTCCGACAAGTTCGGATATCTTGGCGGAGATCGCACCCATATCCTCGCTTGGCATGATGTCGACGATCTCGACCTGCTCCTGGAACCGTGCAATCGCATCGGCAGAGAGGTTCTCGATGAACGGAATGGCTCCCTTCGTGCCGACGATCTTGCCGCCTTCCACGCCGTTTGCATGCAGCGCGATGAAACTCTCACCGCTCAGGTGGCCCTTGACTTCAGTACCGCAGGTGATCACGAACCGGATGTTCGGGTTGGAGATGACGTTTGCGATGACCTTCTCAAGACCAAGGTTCTCGGTCTTGCAGGAACCCGTAATTGCGGCTCCTGCTGCGCAGATGCCTGC
>LKUD01000021.1 GCA_001412355.1 Methanoculleus sp. SDB | reverse complement strand
CAAAAAGTATCTAACATATATGTTATTTTTTGTGGTCGACAATCCTTTATTGCTTCTGCGCAAAGTTCTTGAGAGACTGTCTTATGCTCACCATAGAAAATCTGCATGTGGAAGTATCCGGTAAAGAGGTGCTTCACGATATCAACCTTCATATCGGTGAGGGGGAGACCCATGTGCTGATGGGTCCGAACGGGTCGGGCAAGACAACCCTGATCCGGGCGATAATGGGCTTCTCCGATTATGTCGTTACCGATGGAAGAATCATCTATAAGGGGCGGGACATTACACACCTTCCTATCCACGAGAGGGCACGGTACGGGATCGGGATGATGTTCCAGCGTCCTCCTACCATTTCTGGGCTCAAGCTCGGGAAGCTGCTGATGGCCGAGGCGGGCAACCAGCCCGACAAGGTTTCGGAATATGCATCGGCAATGAATATGACGGATTTCCTCGAACGAGATCTGAATGCGGGTTTTTCCGGGGGAGAGATTAAAAGGAGCGAAGTTCTCCAGCTGATGATACAGCAGCCCGATTTCGTCATGCTCGACGAGCCGGAGAGCGGTGTCGACCTCGAGAACATCTCGCTGATCGGTTCGGCGATCGCACGGCTCGTCGAGAAGGACCGGCATATCATCAACCGGCACAAGTCCGGTCTTATCATCACCCATACCGGCTATATTCTGGACTATATCGAGGCTGACGGCGGACATATGCTCTGCGACGGGGAGATCCGCTGCCATGGTAATGCACGTGAAATACTGTCTGTCATTAAATCCAAGGGTTACCGGGAGTGTATCGAATGCACAAAGGTATAAGCGGAACCGAATCCATCTCCGCCGAGGACCGTGAACGCCTTACCGAGGCGGGCCTCGAGTTCGACGCCGTGAACCGGTGCGGGAGCTTCTTCCAGATCGACCAGGAGATCGTCCATTCCTCCTGCTCTGAGCAGGGGATTGAGATATACCCGATTGCTGATGCACTCTCCCGGTTTCCGTGGCTTGCGGAGTACGCCTGGAAACTGGTGTCCCCGGACAAGGATGAGTATACGCGGTATGTCGCGGACCGCCCCGAGCCGAAAGGCTACGTCATCATCGCCCGGAAGGGGAGCAAAAACATCATGCCGCTGCAGGCCTGCCTCTTCCTCGAGCATGCACCCATCCAGCACGTGCATAACATCATCATCGCGGAAGAAGGGGCTGAGCTGCACCTGATCACCGGATGCGCATCGAGCCACACGACGGAAAACGGCGCCCACTACGGTGTCACCGAGTTTTACATCGGGAAAAACGCCCGGATATCGACGACCATGATTCACAAGTGGGGCGAGAAGATCGACGTTCTGCCCCGGAGTGCCGCCCGGGTCGAGGAAGGGGGGACGTTCCTCTCAAATTACGTCGCCCTCAGCCCGGTCCGGCACGTCCAGATGTATCCTGTGGCGGATCTTGCCGGCACCGGCGCGGTGGCCCGTTTTCACAGCGTGGTCGTCGCTCCGCCGGGTTCGCTCCTCGATCTCGGATCGCGGGTGCTCATGAATGCACCCGATACGCATGCGGAGATAGTCTCCCGTTCAATCACGCGGGGTGGCACCGTCATCGCCCGCTCCCACATCAGCGGGAGGATGGAGGACACCCGCGGCCACATCGAATGCAAGGGTCTCATCCTCGCGGACGGTGTTATCCATGCGATTCCCGAGATCGAGGGGCAGGTGACCGGTACCGAGCTCTCGCACGAGGCTGCCGTGGGAAAGATCGCACGCGATGAGATTGAATACCTGATGGCGCGTGGCCTCGACGAAGAGGAGGCGACCGCCACCATCATCCGTGGTTTTCTGGATGTCCGGATTGCGGGTCTTCCCGCTGTGCTCCAGAAGCAGATCGATGCCGCGATCGATGCAGCGGAAAAAGGATTCTGACACAGAAGAACTATGGACGATGAACGCTCTGCCGTTCTTCGGGAACGGATGGTGAGGGACCAGATCGAAGGCCGGGGGATATCGGACCGGCGGGTGCTCGCGGCGATGCGGGCCATCCCACGCCACGTGTTTGTTCCGGAGGAGGTGTGTGCGTCGGCTTACGAAGACCGTCCGCTCCCGATCGGTGAAGGGCAGACGATCTCGCAGCCGTACATCGTGGCGCTGATGACCGAACTGCTCGATGTGGGGCCGGAGGACCGGGTGCTCGAGATCGGTGCGGGCAGCGGGTATCAGGCAGCGATTCTCGGACGGATTGCCTCCCACGTCATTTCCGTGGAGCGGCTCCCGGCGATCGCCCGCGGGGCCCGGGAGCATCTTGCGGCGCTCGGGATCGACAATGTCGAGGTGGTCGTGGGGGACGGCACCGCGGGGTGGCCGGCGGAGGCCCCCTATGATGCCATCATCGTCACGGCGGCGGCACCCGATATCCCCCGCCCTCTCCTCGACCAGCTTCGCGATGGCGGACGGCTGGTGGCGCCGGTCGGGGATCGGGCAATCCAGACGCTGGTCCGCCTCGAAAAGGCCGGTGGCGAGCTCTCCACCCGTTCCTGCGGGGGGGTCTGTTTTGTACCGCTGATCGGGGAGTACGGCTGGCATGATTAACCATCCTTCCCGCCCGCCCGGGAGCAGAAAGATCCGTGACATTACCCGGGAGCTGTCACCGGATATTCTGGTATTTCCGGGCGATCCTCGTCCGGAATTTACCGGGATTGACTGCGGCGACTATCGGATCACCCGCGTTCTCCTCACCACCCATTCGGGGACGCATATCGATGCGCCCGCGCACCTCTTTCCGGGCGCGATGACAGTCGACGCCATTCCGATGTCCCGGCTGACGGGGCCGGCCGCGGTAATCGACTGCCGCGATCGGGAGGGAGCGATCCGGGCTGCCGATCTTGCACCGCATATCAGCGACGGCGCGGCCGTACTGATCCGGACAGACTACTCCGGCGTACCGGTGTTTACCGCGGACTACCCCTATCTCGCGGAGGACGCCGCACGCCTGCTTACGGCCCGCGGAGTCGGCGTGGTGGGGATTGATACGCCGTCCGTGGACCGGTACGGTGGGAATCTTGCCGTGCACCGGCACCTGCTCGGGGCGGGCACCGTGATTATCGAGCTGCTGGACCTCTCCGGCATTTCCGAAGGATTGTATTACATGGCTGCCCTACCACTGCGTATGAAAAATCTCGACGGTTCTCCCGCACGGGTTGTGCTCTTTGAAGATCAGCCGGAGGAACGGTGACGTGAGCCTGATAACCGAAGCGGTGCAGCGGCTCGAAACGCAGGTATGCGGGAGCGGCTGCGAGGATAATATCGTTACCCTGAAGCGCAATCCGGACGGCCCGGTATGCCAGTACGTACGGGGTGTGACGGTCGCGGGCTACTATGGGGGAAGGATCGCTCATATTACGACAAACTTTCCCATCGAGGCGAATACACGGGTTTCCTTTATGTTCGGAGCGGCGCTCGATACCGCCCCGCAGCGGATGGCGGCACTGGGGATAATGAACGCGGTGCTCGGATTCCTCTGCCTCGAGCGCACGATCAATGCCTGCGGAGCGACCCGGTACTCCGACTGTCAGCGTGATCTGACCGCCCGCATCCGCGGCAGGAGTATATACCCTGTCGGCACCCTGTCCCTGCCCTCCGGAGGGGGGGAGGTATATGCGGCCAATCCGGCGGCGGCCGATATTATTCTGATCACGGGCGACGGGCTCTGCACGGACGAAGGGCTTGCACTCTGCGAGCAGTACCGGGATTCCGGCCGCCTGCTCTTTATCGGTCCCGAGACATCCGGTCTCTGCAGTCTGCTCGACCTCCCCCACTGGTGCCCGTACGGCCGTGCTTCCCCCGGGGAGGACGCTTAAAGGCTGCAGGTTTATCTGCTCCTCCCACAAATTCAGTTCATGCTTTTCGGCTCATCGGGGATACGCCGGCGGTATGACCAGTCGCTCGTCGAGCTTGCGGCACATGTCGGTTCGGCGGTTGCCCGGCAGGCGCGTCGCGTGGTGCTCGGGCGGGACACGCGGACGACAGGCCCGCTGCTTGCAGAAAGTTTTATGGCGGGCGTCCTTGCCGCCGGGGGGGAGGTGCGGTACGGTGGCATCGCCCCGACGCCGACGGTCGCATACGGCGTCCGCTCTGCCGATGCGGGATGCATGATCACCGCCTCGCATAACCCGGAGCCCTACAACGGACTGAAACTTCTCAATCCCGATGGCTCCTCCTTTACCCTGCGGCAGCAGGCGCTGACCGAATCCCTCGTCGGGGAGCCTTTCTGGTCCGACTGGACACAGCAGGGTAGCATTGCTGAAACAGACCTGATCCCGGCGCATATCGAAGGCATCTGCTCTTCGGTCGATCCGGGCGAAGGCCTGACCATGGTCGTTGACTGCGGCAACGGGGCGGGAAGCGTGATCACCCCCCGCCTCCTCTCGGGTGCGGGTATCAGGGCGCACTGCCTCAATTGCAATGTCGCGGGAACCTTCGCCCGTCCTTCCGAGCCGCTGGAGGCGAACCTCCCCTATATCGGGGGAATGGTGCGGTCAACCGGGGCGGACGGCGCCCTGATCCATGACGGCGATGCCGACCGGTTCATGGCCTTCGACGGAAGGGGACGGTATATCAGCGGCGATCATCTCCTGATTCTCTTTGCCACCTATCTCGGTGCGAAACGGGTCGTGACAACGGTGGATGCCTCGATGGCGATCGAGGAGGTGGCCGAGGTCGCCCGCACGCCCGTCGGTGACAGCTATGTCTCTGAAAAACTCATTTCATGGGGCGAATTCGGTGGCGAGCCGTCCGGTAGCTGGATGTTTCCCGGCCATTCGCTCTGCCCGGACGGTATCTATGCGGCCGCCCTGTTCTGCCGGATCTGCCGGGAATGGAATGTTGCGGATGTGATCGACGGGCTGCCGCGATACCCGATCCTCCGTACCTCCATACCCTGCGACACTCCCGCCGACGTTCTCTTCCGGCTCGGTGCCGAGGTGCCGACCGACGGTATCAGGCTGGCGGACGAGGATGGCTGGTGCCTGATTCGTGCGAGCGGGACCGAACCGAAAGTCCGGATTACCGCTGAGGGAGTGACGGTTGCGGCCGCGAAAGCCATGGAAGAGCGTGGAAGGAAGGTCCTCTCCCGGGCCCTTCAGGTTTGATTAACATTATTGCCTATCACTAATGGTAATTTATATATATAAGTTATGCGACAGTACGGTGTATTCTCTCTGCACGGACGATGCCGGGGAATTCGCCGGCTGACAGGCATAGCATTATAGTCGGTGCTACATAATGGATAATATCCCTTCCATCTGGATTTCAGGGATATTCCGGGAGACGATACTGCAATGGAATGTGTGGTACTTGCCGCAGGCGAAGGAAAACGAATGCGTCCTCTGACGGCATCACGACCGAAGGTAATGCTGCCCATCGCAAACCGCCCGATGATCGAATACATCCTCAGGGCGGCAACGGAAGCCGGCATCGACCGGTTTGTCTTCGTGGTCGGCTACTACGAGAGGGAGATCCGGGAGTATTTCGGTGACGGATCGGCATTCGGTGCCACAATCAGGTACGTGACACAGCGCAGACAGATGGGAACCGGAGACGCTGTCAGGACCGTCCGCGACCTTGTCACGGGCCGGTTTATCCTTCTCAACGGAGACATGATCGTCTCTTCGGACGATATTCTCGCCCTTTCCTCGGCCTGTTCACCCTGTATGGGCATTTATTCGAGCGAACACCCGGAGAATTACGGCGTGGTCACCGTAGAGGGCGACACTGTCACCGGGCTCGTTGAAAAAATCCGGAAACCGCCGTCTTCGCTGATCAATGCCGGAGCCTACCTCTTCGACACCGATATTTTCGACCGTGTCGATGCGATCGGGCTCTCGGAGCGTGGCGAATACGAACTCACCGACGCCCTCATGGAGTATATCAGGGAGCGAACGCTTGGAGCGCTTACGTTTGGCTCATGGTGCGATGTGGGGGAACCCTGGAACCTGCTCGATGCAAACGAGGCGATGATCGCCGGGATGCAGGGAGACGTCGAGGGCGAAATCGAGAAGAACGTCGTAATCTCGGGCCCGCTCTCCGTCGGGAAAGGCACGGTAATCCGGTCGGGGACATATATCGAGGGGCCCTGCATCATCGGAAAGAACTGCAGAATCGGCCCGCATGCATATATCCGGGGGTCTACTGCCATCGGCGACAACTGCGTTATCGGCCACGCGACGGAAATAAAGAATACAATTGTGCTCGAAGGAACGAAAATTCCGCATTTCAGTTACATCGGGGACTCCGTCATCGGCAGCGGCTGCAATTTCGGGGCCGGCACGAAGATTGCGAATCTCCGGCATGACCACGCTCCGGTGAAGGCATGCGGCAGGGACACGGGAAGGAGAAAATTCGGCGCCGTTATCGGTGACGGTGTGCAGTTCGGTATCAACTGCTCGATCAACGTGGGCGCAGTCGTGGGCAGCAACGTGACGGTAGCACCCCACACACGGGTAGACGGGTGCATTGCAGACGGTACGGTGATCGGTCAATGAGCAGAAAAGCAGTCATTCTCGCCGGCGGGGAAGGAAGCAGGCTCAGGCCTCTGACTTTCAGCCGTCCGAAGGCAATGATCCCCCTCGCAAACACACCCATTATCGAGCATGTCATCAGGGCGCTCGTTGAAAACGGCATCCGGGATATCACCGTCGTTGTCGGGTACAGGAAAGAACAGGTGATCCGGCATCTGAACACTCTGGATCTGCCGATCTCGTTTGCGGTGCAGGAGCGGCAGCTCGGTGCGGCCCACGCACTCGGCTGCGTGGCGAACGAGATCGACGAGCCGTTCATTCTGCTGCCGGGCGATAACTATATCGATGCCGAGTCAATCGCGAGGATAAAGAATGAAACTGCGTCGGTGCTGATTAAGGAGCACCCGTACCCCTCGAATTTCGGCGTCGTGGCCGTCAAGGACGGATTTGTCTGGGGCATCGTCGAAAAGCCCGAGTATGCGCCCCGTTTTACCGTCAGCACCGGGATTTACACCCTCACTCCGGAGATATTCGAATACCAGAACGGCGTTGAAATCCCCGAAATGGTCGCGGAAATGATCGCGGACGGTGCCCGTTTCAAGGCGGTGATGGCACGCGAATGGCATGATGCCATCTACCCGTGGGACCTGCTCACGATCAATCCCCGCATCATGCGGCAGGTCACTCCCGTCCGTGGCGGAACGCTCAGCATGGGTGTCACCATCAGGGGTGCCGTGCATATTGGCGACGGGACGGTCATCGGGCCGGGCTCGACGATCATCGGCCCGGTCATCATCGGTGAAGACTGCGAGATCGGCCCGAATGTTGTGATCATGCCCAATACAAGCATCGGTGCCCGCGTGCGTATCGATCCGTTTACCTTCGTTGAAAATGCCATTATCATGAACGACTCCATGATCGGATCGCATTCCCGGTGCGTGGATGCGGTCATCGGCGAAGGAGTGCTGCTTGCGGACCACAGCTCCGTGCAGACAGGGCATTACGTCGCCGAGGCGGACGGCAAATTGATCGGAGGGAAATTCGGAGGTATTTTTGGAGACCGTGTCATTTCAGCGCCTTTCACCGTATTCAACCACTGCCTCGTCGGCAACTCCGTGACGATCGAAGAGGGAAGAGTGATCCGGGACGTAATCCCCGACCACGCGGTGGTGAAGTAGCATGTGCGGCATCGTCGGGTATCTGGGGTTGAAACAGGCGGCGCCGATGCTGGTTTCCGGTCTGAAACGGCTGGAGTACAGGGGCTACGACTCCTTCGGCATCGCTACGATCGGCAGTTCTCTTCTCACCGCAAAAAAATGCGGAAGGATTTCAGAGAGCAATGGATTTGCCGCATCCTTTGAGGGCAGGATGGGTATCGGACACACCCGGTGGGCGACGCATGGCGTACCGAATGACCAGAACTCACACCCGCATTGCGACTGCACGGGGACTATCGCCATTGTCCACAACGGGATAATCGAGAATTATGCGGTGCTCAGGAGGCAGCTTGAGGAGCGGGGCCACCGGTTCACCTCCGAGACCGATACCGAGGTGATCGTGCACATCATCGAGGAATATTATGCAGGCGACCTGCTTGAAGCGGTGAAAAAAACCCTCCCGCATCTTGAAGGCTCCTATGCCGTTCTGGCCATCGCGGAGAAGGATCCCCGGATTATTGCGGCGCGGAACGCAAGTCCGCTGGTGCTCGGTATCGGGGACGGCGAATGGTTTGCAGCCTCCGATATGACGCCGCTGCTCGATTATACCCAGCAGGTGGTTTTTCTCGAAGACGGCGACATCGCCGCCCTGTCACCGGACGGGATTTGTGTATTCCATGACGGTGCGGAAGTGTCACGGCCGGCCGAAAGGATCGAATGGGACCTGGAATCTGCAAAAAAAGGCGGATTCGCCCATTTCATGCTGAAGGAGATCTTCGAGCAGCCGAAGGTCTTCTACGACTCGGTCTCAGCCGATATTGATCCGGGGGTTATACGGGCGATCCGGGATGCCGGCGGGCTGATGGTCGTTGCCTGCGGCACGTCGTACCATGCGGGGCTCATTTTCCGGTACCTCGTCGAACAGCTCTGTAACATCCCCGTGCGGGTGGAGCTTGCCTCTGAGTTCAAGTATTTCACGCCGCCCATGCAGGACCTGGTCATTGCGGTCACCCAGTCGGGAGAGACGGCGGATACCATCGCCGCCCTGAAAAAGGCGAAGGCGCACAACTGCGGCACTCTTGCGATCACGAATGTTCTCGGCAGTTCCGTGACGCGTGTCGCCGAAAACACCATCTACACGCGGGCAGGCCCGGAGATCAGCGTGGCGGCGACAAAATCGTTCACCGCCCAGATCGCGGTCTTCTTCACCCTGATCAACCACCTCTGCGACAGGCAGTACGACGAGATCCTGCATACGGCGCACCAGGCGATCGAGACGGTCCTTCTTGAGGACATCAGCGCCGCGGCGGAATACTGCAAACGGGCCCAGGACATCTTCTTCATCGGGAGGGGAGCGATGTATCCCGCCGCGCTTGAAGGCGCCCTGAAGATGAAGGAGATCACCTATATCCATGCGGAAGGGTATGCTGCGGGTGAACTGAAACACGGTCCCTTTTCGCTCCTGTCCCCGAAGACGCCGGTGATCGCACTCTGTACACCGGGTGATTCGTATGCTGTGATGCTCTCGAATATCAAGGAGGTCACGGCACGGGGAGCGCCGGTTATCGCTATCGGCAGGGAGGGCGACCGGGAGCTCGCGGAGATCGCGGATGTGATGATACCGCTCCCCCCCACCCATCACCTCACGGAACTCGTCACCACGTCGGTGGTGCTGCAGCTGCTCGCCTACCATACGGCGAATGCCCTCGGCCGGGATATCGACAAGCCGCGGAACCTCGCCAAGAGCGTGACCGTCGAGTAGCCGGGATTCCCTCTCCCGCCAGGGCGGTGAAACACTAATCAGCCCGGCTTGCCAATAGTAGATGTACATGCTGTTTTCAGCCGGGTTCACCCTTCTTGTCCTCGGGCTGCTTCCATATCTCATTTTTCTGGCAGGCATCCTCGCGGGAAAGCAGCCTGATGCCGCACCGGCACCGGCCTCATATCCGCCGATCAGCATTGTCATTCCTGCATACAACGAAGAGGCGGTCATTGGAGAACGGATACGAAATATCGCTCGTATGGCCTATCCCGGCGGCTGTGAAGTCATCCTGGTAGACGACCGGTCGACGGACCGGACCGGCGAGGTTGCACGGGCCTGCTTTTCAGAACAGGGCATCCCGCATACCGTTCTGTTAAACGAGGAGCGGATGGGGACGAACCGTTCGTTTAACCGTGGTATTTCCCGTGCAGCACATGAAACCATCGTGACGACCGGTGCGGATGTTTACTTCGCCCCGGGTGCGCTCGAACTCGTCGTAGCCCGGATCCTAAGCGATCCCGCCATCGGTGCGGTGTGTGCCGATATGCTTCCCCGTGAGGGGGGGCCCACGACCGGCAGTATCGAACGTACCTACCGGAGCGTCTACGGCAGAATGTGCGCATGGGAGAGTGCCCACGACTCGACATATAATTTCAACGGCGGACTGGTCGTGTTCCGGCGGGGCGTCGTGGAAAAGATTCGGGAACGGAAAGGTGCCGATGATGCAAATACGGCGTTCGAAGCTATTCGCAAGGGGTACCGGGCATTCTACGAGATCCGTGCGGTTGTGTATGAGGACGTGCCCGATGCGCTCTCCCGCCAGTCCGGACAGAAGATCCGCCGGGCAGGAAGGCTGATCGAGGCGACACTGGCAAATCTCGATCTGCTGCGCGCCCCCCGCCCGTTTTCCCGCATATTTTATCCGTTGCGGATAGCCATGTTCATTCTCTCGCCGCCGCTCTTCTGGACCGGCCTGGTTCTCGCCCTTGCCGGTACTGCCCTCGTCGCGCCTGTCCCGGCGGTTTTTGCCGTCCTCGCACTGGGCGTTCTCCTGACACTGAAGCCTGACAGCCTCATCTCCGCATTTCTGCTCAACCAGTGGTACCTGCTCAACGGGCTGGTGCACCTCGGGCGTGACATGCGGGTCTGGGAAAGCACCTCCCGGAAATCCGCATAAGGGCCTCCGCCGTCTCCGGGCAGGACGGCACCACCGGAACCGATCCGCCCGTGCCATTTCCGGCCGATACCTGCGGGACGATATCCGCCGGGGGCGGATTATCCTCTGCACTGCGAATCCTTTTATCATGCCCGAAACGCCTGATCTCCGCACATTCTGCGTCATCGGTAAGCGTTTCCGGGGATTCACGACACTCCTCATACCAATGTATTATAGTTCCGCATGAACAAACAAAAACACAGGAGTCTCGCATGAATGCACCGGATATTTCGAGATATAAAACGCCAATAACAATCGTTCTCATCATTCTCATCTCGCTGCTGGCACTCTGGATACGCCTCATTCCGGAACCGGCAATCGTCTCGGACGCGGGAGTCAATCTCCTCGGAAATGATCCCTGGTACAATCTCCGGCAGATTGAGGCGACAGCGGCGAATTTTCCCGGGTACGCATGGTATGATCCCATGTCCCTCTATCCCTCCGGGATGCCGATCTACTGGGGCCCTCTCTTCATCCAGATCATCGCATTCATCGGGATACTGGCGGGGGCCTCCACACGGCCCGAGCTGATGTACATCGCCTCACTCGTGCCCCCGCTGATGGCGGTTGCCATGGTGCCGACCATGTATTTCCTGGGGAAGAGCCTTACCGACCGGAAAACAGGACTCATCGCCTCGTTGTTTATTGCGGTCGTTTCCGGGCAGTATCTCTACCGGTCGCTCTTCGGGTTTGTGGATCACCATATCGCAGAAGTGCTTTTTTCCACCCTCTTCTGCCTGCTGTACGTTCTCGCGCTGAAATTTACCGCGGGCCGGCGCATTGATCCGAAGGATCCGGAAACGTTTAAAAAACCCGTTATATTTGGTTTTATTGCTGGAATCGCCTATGTTCTCGGCCTGATGGTCATGCCGACGATTGTGCTGTTTGCGCTTATCGTTGCAGCGTTTACCCTTGTCCAGTTCATCTGGGATTTCTACCGGGAAACGCCCTCCGAATACCTGCTTCTCATAAACGGCGTGGCATTCGGAACGGCAATCATCGGGACGCTCCTGTTCGGACTGAAGCATGATGCGCTGAGCCTGTCACGATACTCGATTGTGCACGTCTATGCCTACCTTGCCCTGATTCTTGCATCCGGTATTCTCTATGCCTTTTCACGCTATCTTTCAGGGAAGCAGAAGGCACTCTTTCCGCTCTCGGTCATCGTCACCGCAGCTGTGGGTAGTCTCGCGCTCTTCCTCGTTTCCCCCGATATCTTTCAGACACTGATCGGGGGCGTCTTCCAGTTTTTCGGGGAGCAGGCGGAGACGCTGACCGTTCAGGAAGCCCGCCCGTGGGAGCTTGCCAGTGCGTGGACCACGTTTCAGTTCGGCCTGCTCCTGATGGCGGGCGGCATCGGGGTCGTGCTCTATAAAAATTTCAGGAATGAGCATCCCGACCACATCTTCGTACTTGTCTGGTCTCTTGTTATCCTGTTCTCGACGATTCGCCATGTCAGGTATGAATATTATCTTGCGGTGAACATTGCCCTTCTCGGCGCTCTTTTCATCGCATACCTTCTGGATCTGGCACGGGACGATATCGCCGCTCTGTTCAGCGGCCGCCCGGCAGAACAGGAGGTGTCCCAGCCGCAGAAGAAAAAGAAAAAAGCCGCCCCCCCTCCCGTGAAACCGCGGGTAAAAAACCCTCTCACCCTTGCCATCGCCGCCGGGGGAGTAATCCTCGGCGTGCTGTTTATCACGTCGTCTTTCTCTACGTCGGTCGGCATTGCCGATAGTGTCGGCGGAGGGATAGATGCCGACTGGATGGAGGCGCTCCGGTGGATGGAGGCGAATACACCCGATCCCGGAGTGGACTACTACGGGATCTTCGAGCGCGGCACGTACCAGTATCCAGAGCAGTCGTACGGGGTTATTTCGTGGTGGGATTACGGCCACTGGATCACGTTCGTTGCCGGGAGGATCCCCACGGCGAACCCGTTCCAGAGTGGTGTTTCCGGCCCCGACGGTGCAGCGGCATTCTTCATCCGTTCATCCGAAGCCGAATCCTCTGCCGAGCTCACCCGGCTGAATGCGCGGTATATCATCACGGATTTCCCGATGGACGACGCAATCAACGGTAAATTCTGGGCGATGGCGACGTGGTACAACACGACGCTCGGCGGTGCGCCCTACTCAACGTATATGATCTCGGCTGATGCTGCCAGCGGGCAGTCCGAGGTTGTCGGCCTGCACACCGCCGCATACTTCCAGACGATGGTTGCGCGGCTGCACAACTTCGACGGGTCGATGGTTGAGCCCGCCGAAGTTTATTACATCGAATACAGCGACGAAACCGCAGCCGGAACGCCGGTGCCGGTGATCACGAACGTCCGTGTTCTTCCGACGGAGGAAGCATGGGCTGCGGTGGCGGCATACAACGCACATGCTTCGAGCGGAACGCATGCCGGTGTCTTCAGTCCGCTCCTGATCAACCCCGTTGAAAAAGTGCCCGCGCTCCACCATTACCGTCTCGTGCACGAATCACCGACAAGTGTTCTGAGCGGGGAGAAGCCGAATATCCAGTACGTGAAGGTGTTCGAGTTCGTGCCGGGCGCCACGATCCCCGGCGACGGCATCATCGAAGTCGATGTGGTGACCAATACGGGCCGCACCTTTACCTACCGGCAGGAAAGCGAGAACGGCATGTTTGTGGTGCCTTATGCCACGAGCGGCTCTTCCTACAACGTCATGACCATCGGCCCCTATCGCATTACGGGAACCGGCGTCACCATCGAAGTACCTGAAAGTGCGGTGATGCAGGGTCTCGTCATCGCCTGAAAACCAGCCCTGATAGCCAGATAATGAAATGTTCGATGATATCCGGCGAGGTCTTCGCCCGGCACGACCTCCAGTCCCACGCTGAGTGCGGGGAGCGCCTCGCAATCGCCACCTCTGCAGTACCCCGGGGAGTCCGCGTTCTCCCCCCGGAGAAGTCGCGGATCAGCGACCTGATGCTCGTTCACGTTCCCCAGCACGTCCGTCTGCTGCAGGAACTCTCGCGGGGGATGCACTATATCGATTCCAGTACCTACGTGAACTCGGAATCCTTTGACGTGGCTCTCTATGCGGCCGGCTCCGCAATGGCGGCAGCCGAACGCGCCCGCGACGGGGAGCACTGTTTTGCCCTTGTACGTCCTCCCGGGCATCACGCGGAGCCGGACCGCGCCATGGGATTCTGCCTCTTCAATAACATTGCGGTCGCAGCTGCGGTGCTCTTCGAACGCGATGAAGTGGACAGGGTCGCGATCGTCGACTGGGACCTCCACCATGGCAACGGCACGCAGAAAATCTTCTACAACGATGACCGCGTGCTCTTCTGTTCTATTCACGAGGCCGGGATCTTTCCCCGTTCGGGCTGGGTGGACGAGATCGGTGAGGGAAAGGGCCGCGGCTATACGCTCAACGCCCCCCTTCGGCCGGGCGGGACGATACACGACTATTCGCTTGTCTTCGAGGAAGTCTTCCTTCCCGCACTCGAACGGTTTTCTCCCGATCTCGTGCTTATTTCGGCAGGGCAGGATCCGCTTTCCGATGACCTTCGGGGGAACATGAAACTCGAACCCGAGGATTTCGGTGTCCTGACCCGGTTGATGATGGCAGTGACCGATCAGCCCGTCGCACTCGTGCTCGAGGGGGGATACGGACCGTCTCACGGCCTTGCAGTCGGGCATATTTTCCGGGCGCTCGGCGGTACCCTTTACGAGCCGGTGCATGACCGTGCACGGCCGAGCAGCCACCATCTCGTCCGGACACTGAAAAAAATACAGATTTTCTGAGGCAGTCAGACATAATGCCCGCGGATTCGTGACGTATCGGTATATGAGACCTCGAATCCCGGAATGATCACGCGAACGACCGGCACGGCGGTGGATGTGAGGTCGGCGACACAGACGCGGTCCGCATGGGCCCCGATCTCGTCGAGGCACCGGGCAATATCCAGATCAAATCTCTCGGTCGACAGCGACGAAATCGCCGAGAGCTCCGTCTCATCGCCCGGAGCGTACCAGAGGCGGTTGATCCTTTTCAGCCGCTCGTATCCCGCCTTGCGGGCAAAAGCCTCCCGGATTGCGTCAACCCGCCCTCCGTGAAGGTAGACGGCACGGCTTCGCGCAACCTCCAGAAGCGCCCTGATAACCGCAATCTCGGGATCGGTATGGGCTGCCGTTCCGGTGACAAGCAGTGCGGGATCCTTCGATACGGTATCGTCAGCGGATGCCGCCACAGCAGGGATGCCGGTTCTTCCCGAAAGCAGCCAGAGATGCATCTCAATTCCGGCGCCTGCAAATATGTCGAGCAGCCTCCAGGCAGGTCCGTCCCGGTCGACTGTGATGCGTGTGCCAAGGTGCCGTGCCCTTTCAGCCGTGCTCAGGGCGTCGCGCTCCACCACTTCAAGCATGCCATGCAGGATCGCCTCTTCCGGCTCCATTCCCCCCGCAAGGCCGATATCATCACTCTGGAACAGCACCTGTCCCATTCCCATCGGATCATAGGGGTGATACACGGCATTGCTCGGAACCGCGATCTCTTCCTCGTTGAGGAGATCCCACGACGGTGTCCAGTGTACCTGCTCTCCCATGGTAACGGGTCTCGGGAGAATGAGGTCGCGGGGATCCACCGACCGGGTCAGCCCCAGTTCCTCGTGCGATGCGAAGTGCATGTGCTGGCCGCGGTACTCGGCGCTGTACCGCTCGATCGCAGCCATTATGGCAGCTATCCGGGCAAAGATCGGGTCCGTACCTGCCCCGGCACGGAGGGTTTCGACCGACCGTGCGGCCCGGGGCCGTATCGTAGCGGCCACGGGAATGCCGAGCCGGTCGAAGGGGGTGAGGTCCAGCATCTCCGCGATCCCGATAGCGGGCATGAGGGGGCGGACGATTCGGCATGTCTCCTCAGGAGTCAGGGCACGATGCGTTCCGTTAAAAAATTGTTTCGAAACCTCGCGGATCGTGGGAATATTCATCAGTACACTGTGGGGCAGCCCATTTTTTTATAGTTTGCATGAGTAAACAGGATATCATGGAAGACGGCGACATCGCCCCCGGAACGGCGGTCCGGTATCCGCGCACGGGAACAACCGGCACTGTTGTCCGAATCGAGGATATCGACGGACATCTCTTCGCCGAACTGGACAGCACCCTCCTCCTCTACCGTATCGACCAGCTGCACGTGCTTGGAGAGGGAGCGCGGACAAAGCGCCGGAAAAAGGATCGGGGCGGAGAACGGAGACCGCTCTCCCTGGATGAGGTGCCGTCTGCGGAGGAAATACAGGAAGGGATCGACGGGGTTGACGGGGTCGGCGCCGGTTAATCCTTCGTCGGGATGGTGGTGAGTTTCACCGCCTCGACGCCCTTCTGCGCCATCAAGCGTTCGGCGATATTTTTCAGATCCGCCCCGTCCCCGCGCAGCAGGATCACTTCGAGACATTTTTCGTGATTTACGTGGGAGTGAAGGGACGCCTGAATGACATGCATGTACTCATGCTGTATCTCCGTGAGCATCTGCAGGAGCCCGCGCTGTTCATGGTCATACACCATGGTAATAACGCCCTGCCGCTCCCCGTGGACGTCGGACATCCACTGGTAGTATGTGATATAGCTTCGTATTGCATCCCGTATTCCTTCCGATCGTGATGAATATCCCCTGAAATTCAGGATTTCGTCGAATTTATCGAGCAGGTTTTTCGGAAGAGAGATGCCGATTCGGGAAAGATCTGTATCGTTTGTCATCCACACCACCTGCGATCCTTCACCTGTGTCAGGATCACATGTTACTTTTTCTCTCCCCGAACATAATTATTGTTTACATTGTATGCCAAAAGTGCGGTGATCGTAACAGGAATTCGTACAAACGGAAAAACAGGCTGCCGCTCACGGACGGAAGGGCGCTGCTCTGCCGCCACCGAGTAGGTATAAGTAGTGTCATCCAATATTAATAAGGAGGTCTGAAGAGGATTGCGTGATGTAGATATACCCAGCGTTAATATAGGCGTCGTGGGCCATGTGGACCACGGAAAGACAACGCTGGTGAGCGGACTGACCGGTGTCTGGACCGACCGGCACAGTGAGGAGATAAAGCGCGGGATCTCCATCCGTCTCGGGTACGCCGACACCACCTTTTATAAGTGCGAGGCATGTTCGGGCCCCGAGGCCTATTCCATTTCCCCGGAATGTCCGGGGTGCGGCGGGAAAGGAGTGCCCTTCCGGACCGTCTCGTTTGTGGACGCACCCGGCCACGAGACACTGATGGCGACGATGCTCTCGGGATCGGCACTCATGGACGGGGCCATGCTCGTGATTGCGGCAAACGAAAAGTGCCCCCAACCGCAGACGAAGGAGCACCTGATGGCGCTCGAACTTGTGGGCATCGAGCGCATCGTGATCGTGCAGAATAAGATTGACGTCGTTTCACAGGCCGACGCGGTCAGCCACTATAAGCAGATTAGAAAATTTGTCAAGGGGACGATTGCAGAGAATGCCCCGATTATCCCCGTATCCGCACAGCAGATGATCAATATCGGCGCCCTTGTCCAGGCGCTTGATGAATATATTCCCGATATGGAACGTAATCCTGATGACGAACCGCTGATGCTCATCGCCCGTTCCTTTGACATCAACAAACCCGGATGCAGCTGGCGCGACGTTAAGGGAGGGGTGATCGGCGGCTCGCTGACCCGCGGCATTATCCGTGAGGCGGATGAGATCGAAATCAGGCCGGGACGGCAGATGCAGGTCGAGAACCGCGTGTTCTGGGAACCAATCCAGACAAAGATCACCTCCATCAATGCGGGATCGAAGAAAGTGAGCGAAGCGACGCCCGGAGGTCTCATCGCACTCGGAACGAAGCTGGATCCTTCACTGACGAAGAGCGATACGCTTGCAGGGCAGGTTGCAGGTCTGGTAGGCACCCTCCCGCCGATCCGCGACCGGCTTTCCTTCGAGGTCCGGCTCATGGATCGTGTTGTCGGCGCCGATGACGAGCAGAGCATCGAACCGCTCCGCCACAAGGAGCCGTTGATGCTCTCTGTGGGTACAGCGGTGACGGTCGGCGTTGTGGTGAATACGAAGAAAAATTCCGCCGAAGTGGTGCTGAAACGACCGGTGTGTGCGGAAGAAGGAGCCCGCATTGCAATCAGCCGGCAGGTTGGAGGTCGATGGCGCCTGATCGGCATGGGGATCCTCGCTGCGTGACCGTCCTTCTGGATGCGAATGCCCTGATGATGCCCGCGCAGTTCGGTGTCGACATCTTTGCCGAACTTTCCGGGCTCTTCGGTGCCATCGATCCCGTGACACTTGAATGTGTCCGGGCGGAGCTTTCGGGGATCAGCCGCGGCAGAGGCCGGGATGCCGCCGCCGCACGGGTCGGGCTCGCACTGGCGGACCGGTGCAGGACCCTTGATGACGGCGGCGGTGGCATGCCGGTTGACGAACGAATCGCGCGGTTTGCGGAAGAACAGGGTATCAGCGTACTGACGAATGATCGAAGGCTCCGCGACAGGCTCGTCGCCTGCGGTGTTCCGGTAATCGTTATGAGAAAGCAGAAAAAACTTGAGATACTGAGGGGGTAGGAAACAAGCTATGCATTATAGGATGACACTTGAAGACAAGGTGCGGGTTCCCCCGAACCGGTTGGGCGAGAATCTTGAGCACGTTGTTCTCAATGTACTGCAGGAGCAGCTTGAAGGCAGCATCGACAAGGATATCGGGATCTTTATCTCGGTAACGCGGGTGCTGGAGATCGGTGAAGGCGATCTGATTCCCGGCGACGGTGCGATCTATTACGATGTCCGGTTCGAGGCGATGGTGCTGCGGCTCTCGCTGCAGGAGGTCGTTGTCGGCGAAGTCGTGGAAACGACAAGTTTCGGGGCGTTTGTCAGTCTCGGCCCCATCGATGCGATGCTCCACGTGAGCCAGATATCTGATGAGTTCATCAACTATGACGAGAAGAACGGACGGCTGATCTGCCAGGAATCCAAGCGCCCGATCGGCGTCGGGGACGGTGTGCGTGCCCGGGTGGTTGCACTGAGCCTGAACGAAAGGGAACCGCGTGAATCCAAGATTGGACTCACAATGCGACAGGCCGGTCTGGGGACCGAGAACTGGCTGAAAGAGGAGTACGAACAGGAGAAGGCAGAACATGGCAGCGCGTAAGAAACAGGCGAAGGTATGCCGTATCTGCCATCGCGTGGTAGAGGGCGAGGCGTGCGTGATGTGCGGGAGCAGCAACCTCAGCGAGGACTGGGCGGGGTACCTTGTCATCATCGATCCCCGGCATTCCGACATCGCCAAAAAAGTCGGCATCGACACGCCCGGCAGGTACGCCCTGAAGGTCAGGTAATGCTCCGGCTGCCTCTGGTGCACCGGGACCGGTTCCGCGAGCCGTTCGGAGACCTCTACCCCGAGTTGGATGAAGCCCTCCCGCGCCTCGCCGGAAAAGCGGTATATACCGTCGGTGATGTCGTGACCAGAAATGTCCTGAAAGAGGGCCTGTTTCCTGCGATCGCCATCATCGATGGACAGACGCACCGGGTGCCCTGCGGGCACACCCCTCTTCTGAATGCACCGAGGATTAACGTAAAAAATCCGGCCGGCACGGTGACGGATGAACTGGTGCAGGCCATTGCCGATGCTGTCGCAGCCCCCCCTGCGGTGATCATGGTCGACGGGGAGGAGGATCTTGCAGTCATTCCGCTCGTACTGGCAGCGCCTGAGGGCGCGGTCGTCCTGTACGGACAGCCCTGCGAGGGCGTGGTGATCCGCGACATCGATTCGGCAGCCAAAAAAACTGCAGCAGAGATGCTTTCGCTCTTTGAACGGATTTAAACGCTCTTTTTGAATCCCCCCAATGCTTTAAATAACCTGATGGACAATATTTTAGGGATATTGATGGACTTTGAATTTACGAGCGAAGAAAGAAACGCGCTCCTTAACCGGACCGAGCTGTCTTTTACCCTCACGTATGAGGGGGCGACCCCGTCGCGGGCCCATATCCTTGGCAAAATCTGCGCATTAAAGAACCTCGATGAGAACCTTGTCGTGCTTGACTCGCTGAAAAGCGGATTCGGCAAGGAGGAGATCTCGTCGATCGTGCGTATCTACGACGATGAAGAGAGCATGCTCCGTGTCGAGCCCGCACACCTGATGAAACGCGGCAAGAAAGCCGAAAGCGAAGGTGAAGCGTAAAATGGCAGCGAAACGAGGCAGCTACTACAAGCTGGAAGGGGACGCGGTCGTCCTCGAGCGGCGGCACTGCCCCCGGTGCGGGCCCGGCGTGCTGCTGGCAGAGCATGCGGACCGGAGCGCGTGCGGCAAATGCGGCTATACTGAATTCAAGAAATAACGTCATGCCTTCAGACGGGCAGATACTCGGGATTGAGGGGACTGCGTGGAACCTCAGTGCCGCTCTTTTTGGTGACGATCTCGTCAGCCTGTATTCGTCTCCGTACAGCCCGCCGCACGGCGGCATCCACCCGCGTGATGCGGCCCAGCACCACGCATCGGCGATGAAGGATGTCATCTCGCGGGTGCTCCCGGATCCCTCGGTGGTTCGTGCGGTGGCGTTTTCACAGGGTCCGGGGCTGGGGCCGTGCCTGCGGACGGTGGCAACAGCAGCACGCTCCCTCGCACTGGCGCTGGACGTGCCTCTCGTGGGGGTGAACCACTGCGTCGCTCACATCGAGATTGGGCGGTGGGCGACGGGCTGCAGCGATCCGGTTGTTCTCTATGCAAGCGGCGCCAATACGCAGGTGCTCGGGTTTCTCAACGCCCGGTACCGGATCTTCGGTGAGACGCTGGACATCGGGCTCGGCAACGCACTGGACAAGTTTGCCCGGAGCCTCGGCCTTCCCCATCCCGGAGGGCCGATTATCGAGGAGCGGGCGCGGGAAGGAAATCCGATCGATCTGCCGTATACCGTGAAGGGAATGGATCTTGCATTCTCCGGCCTCGTGAGTGCCGCGAGAGATGCGCGGGCCCCGCTCCCGGATGTCTGTGCCGGACTGCAGGAGACCGCATTTGCCATGTGCGTCGAGGTGACCGAGCGGGCTTGTGCCCATGCCGGCAAGGACGAGGTGCTCCTCGTCGGGGGGGTCGGAGCGAATGCACGCCTGCAGGAGATGCTCCGTGCCATGTGCGAGGAGCGGGGAGCTTCGTTTTACGTTCCCGAACGCCGGTATCTCGGCGATAACGGCGCCATGATTGCATACACGGGGAAGATCATGCTCGAGGCCGGGCAGATCCTCCCTCTTGAGGATTCGCAGGTGCGCCCCGGTTTCCGCTCCGACGACGTCGTCGTGACCTGGAGGGCGGACGAAGGCGATCTGGCGTTCCACCGCGCCGATACTCTCGACAACGGTGTTGCCCGCGGTGCGGAGGCGGTTGTCACGACGGAGGGAAGCAACGTCCGGAAACGGCGCATCAGCAAAGGATACCGCATCCCGTCGCTTGACAGCAGGATCATCGCGGAACGCACGCGGTGGGAAGCGCGTCTGATTGCCGCGGCACGGAGGGCGGGGGTGCCGACGCCCGTGATCCGTGACGTCACGCACGACACGATCGTGATGGAGGCGATCTCGGGAGGGCTTCTCAAGCACGTTCTTTCGCGGAAAACCGCCGAAATGGCCGGCAAGGTTGTCGGACACCTGCACGGGGCCGGGATTGTGCACGGGGATCTCACCACGAGCAATATTATCGTCCGGAACGGAGAATGCGTCCTGATCGATTTCGGGCTTGCCTACGTCTCCCCGGAGATTGAGGCACGCGGCGTCGACGTCCATGTGTTTTTCCAGACTCTCGAGAGCACGTCCTCCGCCTTCGAGGAGCTGAAAGCCGCTTTTGTCGAAGGGTACAAACGGACGTTTCCGGGTGCCGACGATGTGCTTGCCCGTGAACGGGAGATCGAACGGCGGGGGCGGTACCTCTGAAGATTACGGTTGTCACGAGCAATGCCAACAAGGCGCGTGAAGTCCGGGCGTTTTTCCATGGCATCGCGGAGGTTGATTATGTCTCTCTCGAATGCCCCGAGTTTCGGAGCGACGATGTGGGCGCCATCGCCCGCGAAAAGGCACGGTTCGCATACAAAACGCTTCATGTGCCGCTCATTGTTGACGACACGGGTTTTTTTATCACCGCACTTTCCGGCTTTCCCGGTCCCTATGCGGCGTATGTGCTCGATACAATTGGAATTCCGGGCATTCTCAGGCTGATGGAAGGGGAAGCGGACCGGAACGCATACTTCGAGACAGCCATCGCATACGCCGACGATGAGGGGATCGAAATCTTCCGCGGACGTATTTCCGGCCGGATCGTCGCTCCCCGGGGAGACGGCGGATTCGGATACGATCCCATTGTCGAGGTCGGCAGCCGGACGCTTGCGGAGATGCCGCTTGCCGAAAAATCACGGATATCGCACCGCGGCCAGGCAATTGCCGCGTTCCGCTCGTGGCTGATCGCGCGGAGGGAGAAACCCTCTCCGGGGCATCACACAAACTGTTAATACGGTCAAAAGCGTTGTATAATGAACTGATAGAGTGGTGTAGATAATGGCACGATTTCCAGAAGCCGAGGCACGGTTACTCAATGTTAAAATCTGTATGAAATGCAATGCACGGAATGCGCCGCGCGCAACGCGCTGCAGGAAATGCGGGTACGAAAATCTCAGGCAGAAGAATAAGGAACGAAAGGCATAATATTTTACTTTTTTTGCACCGGTTTCGCGGTGCAGGTTAATCAGGCACTGTAAAAAGTGACTTTCTTTCCTTTCTCGCTGTATTCGCCGTGGTAGGTTTCGATGTTGCGTTTGTACCCGATACGCTGGTCGATACCGAGCGATCTGAGCACTTCCCGAACCCGCATCACGTCGTTTTCGTCTTCCCAGTCGGCGGTGTGGACGTAAATCACGACACGTTCGTCCCGTGATTCGGGATTCGGTTTTGCCGTGCTGACTTTTGCGGATATGCCGAGTCTGCCTTCAGCGGTCGCGTCGCGGATGCGCCGCCAGAGGTCGTCGGCGTGGTCCCGGTCAACGAAGACGAGCCATTTTCCGCCCCGCTCGTCATCATCGCCGCCGGGACGGAAACCGGGTGCGTCCTGGACAATCCAGTACATGCGGGTGGTCATGCCCGGAACGACTCCCTCCCCCTCGCGGAGCATCGCATAGAGTGCCGCCATGCCGCCGCACGAGTCGACGAGCGCCACGGCGAGTTCGGGATAGTCTGCCTGGAACATCCCGAAAATCTCCTCGAAATCTTCCCGGAAATCCTCTCCTCTCTCAACACGTTCGAAGAGATAGGTGCCGCGTGTTCGCAGTTCCCGGTTGAGCAGTATTTCGAAAAGTCCGTATGCCACATCGGCAAGTCCGGCGTCCACGGTCTCCTCCATAGTATTCAGGTAGGAAAAAATGAGTGATAATAGTTATTTATCGGGCAGTCCGGGGATGGGTTTTTCGAGGGCCTCCGCAATGATCCGGGCTGCCGCCTCGCCGGAGAGCAGCATGCCCCCGAATATCGGCCCCATCCGGCATTCGCCGGCGACGGCATTTGCAGCCATGCCGGTCACGACAAGTCCCGGGAAGACTTCGCGTGTGTGCCCCACGATCTGCGCTTCGGCACGTTCGGCCCACATGAACCGCTCGCCCCTGATCGGCAGATCCCCTCCTTTTCGTGCGACCATATGAGCGATCATCGCGTCGTGGCCCGTGGCGTCGACAGTATAGCGGCAGGCAAGTGTCAGCGGATCGACGTGCAGGCCGGTTGTCTCCACCGGTGTCCAGTTGATGACGAGGCCGTCCACCCGTCCGTTCCCTTTCACGACGACATCCTCTACCGATACGAGCATGAGAAATTCCACTCCTGCATTGCAGGCCGCCGCCGTCAGCTTCGCGACCGATTCGACGGAGCTTGCGAGATGGTAGCCGGGAGCATATTCGGTGGATGCGATGCCAAACCGGTCGAGCAGCCGCTTTGCCTCGTCCTGCACGACGATACGGGGAAACATCATTCCTCCGCCCCACATCCCTCCGCCGACGGAGAGTTTGCGCTCAACCAGCACGGTTTTCAGGCCGTTTTCTGCACAGAGCGCCGCACAGGTGAGGCCTGAAGGACCCCCTCCGACAATTGCGACGTCCACGTCCAGATACTCGAGCATCACCCGGCTCTGTTCGGAGACGATTGCCCGGCTGATGGTCACTTCATCGAGTTCCATTCCCTTCACGTGCATAAAGTATCGGCGCGTATCGATATAAGGGCAGTGGGATGGAATCCGATCGCAAATGGGCTGCTGCCCCCCAACCATATATTTATAGGTTGCCTTAACCTAGTGTAATCGTTGCAACTATGAAATGGAAGCGTGACTTCGGGCTGACGCTCCGGTCTCTCCTGACCGGGTTTCTGCTCCTGATTGTATATCTGATCTTTCTCTCGGTGCTGTCGGTGCTCTTCCCCGAGCTCGGGGTGTCGGGGATGTTCCTGGTGGTCGGCCTCTTCGCCTTCGTCCAGTACTTCTTCTCGGACAAGCTGGTGCTCTGGAGTACCGGTGCACGGATCGTGGAGGAGGACGAGTATCCCGAGCTTCATGCGATGGTAGAGCGGCTCTGTGCCGAAGCGGACCTCCCGAAGCCGAAGGTGGCCGTCATGCAGTCACCGGTCCCGAACGCCTTTGCGACGGGCCGCGGCCCCTCATCAGCCGTCGTTGCGGTTACCGATTCGATTATGCGCCTCCTGAATAAGGAGGAGCTTGAAGCGGTGGTCGCCCACGAGCTCTCCCACGTGAAGAACCGCGATGTGCTGACGATGACGGTCGCCAGTTTCGTCTCGATGCTCGCATTCCTCGTGATGCGGTACGCGATCTTTTTCTCGCTCGGCAACCGCCGCGACTCGGGCCCCATCATGCTCGCGTGGATCGTATCGATCCTTGTCTGGATCGTAAGCACGCTCCTCATCCGTACGCTCTCACGGTACCGTGAGTTTGCGGCGGACCGCGGCAGCGCCTACATCACGGGCAACCCGCGTGCGCTGATCTCGGGCCTCTACAAGATATCGGGCCGGATGGACCACATCCCGCCCGAGAAAAAGCAGGAAGTCGAGGGGGCGAACGCCTTCTTCATCATCCCGGCCCTCTCCGGCCAGAGCCTCATGGAGCTCTTCTCCACGCACCCGCCGCTCGAAAAAAGGATAGCGGCCCTCGAGGAGCTCGAGGCCGAGATACGGGGATACTAGCGTACATCCGGACGATATTTTTTTTTCGAGAGGTCCCGGGGGCCCGCTCATTACGCTGATCCCCTCCATCCCGCAGGTTCTTGGGCCCGGAAAAAGATGATAATATTAATATCCCCGGGAGCGAAGAATAAAAGGCATCTCTGCATTCGCATCGATGGTCTAGTGGCATGACTTTGGCCTTCCAAGCCAATAGCCCGGGTTCAATTCCCGGTCGATGCATGCGGGCTCGTGGTCTAGCTGGTTATGACGTCGCCTT
>LKUD01000020.1 GCA_001412355.1 Methanoculleus sp. SDB | reverse complement strand
CAATCGGGCATTTTTACGCGCGTACGCAAAAATCCCCGACCATGACGTCCTTTTTTTCATGACGCCCACGCTCTCGTCGCTGGAACGGTTCTCGACGACCATCCGTGTCGACGGCCGGGAAGCACTGATGTACGCACTCCTGCCGATATACGCCGGCCTCCGGAGATGCGCGAACACCTGCTACCTGTACCAGCCCGATCCGGACGGTACCTGCCAAACTCCTGCCCTCCTTCCGGGATTTCACCGGGATGACGCACTGGTCGCACGGGTCCTTGATGATGCGGTGGAGAGCGGTGCGGTGGTGGTGCTTGCCTATTCGGCGCTCTTTCTCCGGTCCGTTCTGGATGCCTGCCGGGAACGGTCGTACGATTTCGGCGACAGGATCGTCATCGCGACGGGCGGCGGCGGCTGGTCGGGAAGAAAATCGGTATCCCGGGCCGATCCGATCGACAAGGCCGCATTCTGCGAAGAACTCACGAAAGTGTTCGGCATCTGGAATCCCGAACGCCAGATACTGGATATCTACAGCTCCGCGGAAACGGGGACGGCGCATTCGGGGTACTTCGACAGAAGCCTCGGCGATTACGTATTTGACGTCAATCCCGATGTAAAACTCTATGCACTCTCTCCGGAATCCGGTGAGCCGGCCGGAAAGGGTGAAACGGGAATCCCCCGGACCATAACGCCCCACGGAACGGAAGGGGCCGCCGCTGCCGTGATCGACCAGGAGGATGACTGCATCACCGTTCTCTCGACCAACCGGGACGGCTCGGTGCGGCAATTCTCGGGTATCACCCGGATTCCCGGTGCCGGCGTCCCCGGCCTGAATGTCTGGATGGAAAGCGACTGGGACGGGTGCCCGGTCGATCTCCTTGCGATGGTCACCCGCCACGCTCTCTCGTACTTCGACTGATTCCGGTGCGGGAAAACGCTGCAGGGAACGGGTGTCTCCCTCTGCGTCGAAAAGGGGGGTTTCGGGTACCGTGGGGAGTCCCCTTTTCCGGTATTGAGAAATACCTTCTCTCCGATTTCCTGCCAGGTATGGCCATGCAGCTGAAAACCATCAAATTCGGGATCGATTGCGGGCTGATCGTGACATTTGTGCTCGTGTTCGTAACCGGCATCATCAAATGGCCGGGATTTTTCGCGAACACCGGGCTCTCCCACCTGGTGCTCCCGATGAACCAGATCAGCCTGATCCATGACCGGAGCGGGTTCCTCTTCGGGATAATCGTGATAATTCACCTGCTGCTGAATGCCAAATGGCTGGTATCGACCGGAAAGGGACTCTTCCGGTAGCCCGGGCAGCTCCCGCAACTCTTATGCCGGATGGATATCAACGGCTCTGAGATGACGGCGTTTCCGGCCGGTCCCGGCGGGTATCCTTTTCTCATCTCCATTCCCCACGGTGGCACGAAAATTCCCGGCGAACTCTCGGGCCGGATCGCCCTCTCGTCCGGCGAGGTGGCCTACTACAGCGATCCCCACACCCGCCGGTTGTTCGATTTCGGGAACCGCGTGGCGGCATGTGTCACCGCCGACGTCTCCCGGACGGCGATCGACGTCAACCGCTCCCCGCTTCACCTCCCCCCGGCGTACCCCGACGGCGTGCTCAAGACCGTGACCGTCGGCGGAACACCGGTTTACCGGCCCGGCTCCTTTCCCGACGAACCCCTGATCCACCTGCTCCTCCTCCGGTATTACTTCCCGTTCCACATCAGGATAAAAAACGCCCTCGAAGAGGGAACCATCCGGATCGGTTTCGACTGCCACAGCATGCTGCCCGAAAACCCGCCGGGAAAGAAGAACCCCGGCACCGCCCGGCCGCTTATCTGCCTCTCGAACGGCGGCGACAGGGACGGAATGCCGAGGCCGGGGAAGATGCCGGTGACCTGCCCGCCCGAATGGATGGCGGCTCTCGCGGCCCGGTTTTCGGCGGAGTTCGGGGAGGGTTCGGTGCGGCTGAACGATCCGTTCACCGGCGGATTTATCTCGCGGTTTCATTACCGGCGGCACCGGATCCCGTGGGTGCAGTGCGAAGTGAACCGGTGCCTGTACGAGGCGGAGGATGGTAGTGCGGATTCGGAGAGGATAGAGGCGGTGCGGGAGGCGGTGTTTTGGGCCCTGGCGGGATTCTGGGGTGATATGGCGGGTGGAGAATGACGGTGTTTGCATTGCCGTTTCTCCTGCAAGATTATGCTGCATCGTCTGCTTTCAGTGCCTCGAGCTTTGCCTTCACCTCGGCCACATGCCCCTTCACCTTCACCTTCCGCCACACGGCGGCGACCGTTCCCTCGGTATCGATGATGAAAGTGCTCCGTTCGATTCCCATGTACTCCTTTCCGTACATCTTCTTCGGGACCCAGGCACCATAGGCCGCGATCACCCGGTGATCCGGATCGGCGAGGAGACGGACGGAGAGGTTTTGCTTTTCGGCGAACCGCTTGTGGCTCGTAACTGAATCCGGGCTGATGCCGATGATTGCGGCCTCGAGGCGGGCAAAGTCCTCCATCTCGTCGGAAAAGGACCGGGCCTCGAGCGTGCATCCCGATGAGTTGTCCTTCGGGTAGAAGTAGAGGATGAGCCAGCGATCTTTGAAATCCGCAAGGCAGACTTCTTTTCCGTCCGCGTCCGGAAGGCAGAAGGCCGGGGCCGGCATGCCGCGTGTGAGTTCTGTCATGGGAGTTCCTCCTATCCGTGATGTGAAAAGGATATCGCAGTGTTCAGGTAATGGGTTGGTTTTTCATGAATCTTTTATCTGCCCGAAGTGAAAGGCCGTTCACCGTCATTTTTTTGAAACTGGTTATAATGGCAAAACAGACGTTTATTATGGTGCGTGGCTAAACAATAACTTTTTTATACTTATAGGGTATTATACCTTTTTGTACCTTAATACATCATGATACATAGAAATAGACCTCTCAACCATGGCCCCACAGAACAATCATCAGGATCCTCCGAAAAAGGATAGCAATAAAAAGGCAGCGTCATCTCCGGGAGAGGAGTATCTCAAGGCACTCGGGCGCCGCAGGTCCTCCCAGTCGCACCGGATTTTTTCGGATCAGAATTTTTATGCCATTCCTGAAGTAGCAGAACGGCTCAAGATCACCGAAGAACTGGTCCGCGAACTGATCCGGCGGGGTGAGCTTCACGCGTACCGGATCGGAAAGGCCTACCGGATCACTGACGATGATATCGATGCATTTCTCGAATCATGCAGCACCGGACATGAGAGGCCCTGGGGGGAATAACACATGGCGATCAATGCACTCTTTTACGAAAACAGCATCCCGAAAGGGACAGGTATCCTCGAAATACCCGGCGATGACGTGGGATCAGGGTTATTCATACCGCTCCATGCAACAGCCATCACCGGAACCTTTCATGGTCCGCTCGGATCTCTCATTCTTACCCAGACTTTTCGCTTTGCAGGCACGGCACTGGACCGGCCGGTGGAAGCGATATACCGGTTCCCGCTGCCGGGCGATGCGGCGGTCACCGGCGTGGTGGCGACCTTCGGGGACGAGACCGTCCGTACACGGCTTGCCGAACGAAGCACTGCCGAAGAGGAGTACGACAATGCCTTCAAAAAAGGGAAACGGGCCGTCCTGGTCACTCGTGAATCTGCCGACGTCTTTACCCTCCACCTGACCGGCATCCCGCCCGATACCGATGTCGTGGTGTGCACCAGCGTTGCACTCCTCGCCCGGGCCGTCCCGAACGGATGGGAGATACGCCTTCCTGTGACGATAGCGCCGCGGTTTGTCCGGCACGATGAGGATCACCCGGGCGTCCAGGCCAATCCGCTGCTTACGGTTGTTGATCCCGGGTACCGTGCTTCACTGGATCTGGTGCTGCAGCCTGCAGCGGATATTACCGTATCCCCACCCGCGGCTCTGGTAACCCGGACCGCCGATGAAACACGGGTTAAGATCGAGAACACCAGACCCGACCACGATCTCGTCGTCCGGTGGGCAGCCGCTGCCGGGGGTGACTGGCTGACGGCCTGGGCCGCAACCGATCCGGACAGCTCTTTCACGTATCTCCTTGGCCTCATCACGCCACCGGACGGCGTTCCCGAACAAAGAATCCCCCGCGAAGTTATCATTCTCGCGGACCAGTCCGGCTCCATGTCGGGCAAAAAGTGGGACGCGGCAGCGAAGAGCATTCTCGCATTTCTCGATGATCTCGAATCTGACGAATCATTCAATCTCTGCCTGTTCTCGAACGAAGCCCTCTGGTTCAGCCCGCGTGGCCCTGTTGCTGCCACCCGGGAGGCAATCCAATCAGCACAGCGGTTTGTCCGGACGACGTCGCTCTTCGGGGGCACCGAACTGGGGGTTGCGCTTGAGCAGGCGCTCCGCCAGCAGCGGAAATCCGGCGAATACTCCCGCCATGTGCTTGTCGTCACCGACGGTCAGGTCACCGATGAAGCCCGCCTCTTCCGCCTTGCCGAAAGCGAGGCAGCTGTTGTGTCACCCCGCCGGCTGAGCGTCATCTCCATCGATACCGCCCCCAACGCCCATCTGGCCCTCGAGCTGGCACGGCTCGGCGGCGGGGTTGCAAAGTTCCTTTCCGATGAAGGGGATGTTGCGTTGGCACTTGAAGAGCTGTTCTCGTTCTGGCAGCCGCCGGTACTTGCGAATGCGCACCTCACCGTAAATCAACCCGGGATCGAGGTGGCGGAGTTGCGGATGCTGCCCGGATCCGATAACCGTGCCGTCGATATCGGGGACCTGCGCCCGGAAACGCCGGTTTTTCTCGTATGCCGGCTGCCGTCCGCTGTTTCGGCCCCGGTGCTTACGCTGGCCGCACGGGACGAAACACCCGTCGCACGCGTTTCGCCTTCTGCCGGCAACGTTGCCCTGTGTACTGCCCTGAAGGTAGCCTTCGGGGCGGGCCGTCTCCGGGCCCTCGAGTACCTGCATTTGGCATGGTATGCCGACAGCGACCTTGCCGATCATATACGAGAGCTCGGGTATACTGTCCCTCCGCCTGATTCCTCCCTGTATCCGGAGAACCAGGGCCAGGCCCTCCGTGACCATCTCGACCGTCTTCTCGTCGATGAGTCGCTCCGCTATGGCATCCCCTCGACCCGTACCGCCTTTGTCGGCGTTTCCGAAACGAAGGGAACGGTGCCGTCGGTCACGGTTGCCGTCCCGAACGCACTCCCGGGCGGATGGGAAGCGCAGCAGCCCGTTTCCGTCTGCCATTGCTGTATGCCGATGGTTAATGAGCTTGATAGCGTGTATGGAGGGATCCATGCAATGCAAATCTCCGAACCGCCGGCTGCCCGGTGGCCAAAGACGACGAACTGGACAATTCCGGCCCTTGATGTCTGGAACGGCGAAGCGGTTCTCATCGAATCGTATCTCATACGGAAGGGAACCTACACCGTCATTCTGGCCTTTTCGGACGAGATATCGGGAGATGACAGTGTCGTTACGGCATACCTCGATGGCGACGAGATCGAGTCATGGATCGGTGAGGCCCTGAATGCGGAAAAAGGGGCAATCCTGCTTTCCATCACCGTGCCACGCACCGGCCTTCTGGATGTTGTAGTTCGGGATCCGTCGGGGGCATGGGCGGGGCGGGAGATAGCGGTCTCGGTGCGAAAAGATATCGCCGGGAACAACCGGTGAAGAACGGCAGGATTGGGTTCTTCCCCTTTTTTCTCTCCTGATGCCAGTCCTTCTCTTAAAAAAGCATGCTGACGATAAACACCGCCATAAACGCACCCCAGGTAAGGTACAGCCGGCGGACAAGCACATGCCCTTCGTCTCTCGTAGTGCTCCGGACAAGCCCGAAAGAAAAATACACCATGAACAGATCCATGATCCCGATAAGAAGAAGATAGACTGATCCCAGCCACCCCATCAGGAACGGAAGAAAGGTCAGTGCAACAAAAATACCGAATATACCGCCGGATAGACGAAGGGCACATGATTTCCCCTTTTGCATCGCGAGACTTTTCGATGTCCGCAGCGCATCGCCCTCGATATCCAGGGCATCCGAGGCGATCTCCTCGCCAAGATCAAAAAGGGCCGCCAGCGCCGCAAACGTCAGGACGACGCCGTTGATCACCCCGGCCGCGAGACCGCCGATGATAATCGTCATCCCGACGCAGAAGGCCACACTGAGGTTTCCAAAAAAGCCCGCTTCCTTGAATTTCATGTTATAGAAATGAGCAACTCCCCACACGACCGCTGCTGCCGCGAGCACCATCGGCCCGAGGAGCGTTGCGGCTGCAAGCCCCACGATCGAGAAGAGAACCACCAGAGCCCACAGTTCGGCAACGGTAATGCGGTTCGAGGGAAGGGGCCGTCCCGGCCGGTTTATCCTGTCGACATCCCGGTCAAAATAATCATTGGCAATATTTGCGGACCCGGAGATGAAAAACCCGGTCAGGAACCCCAGCAGTATCTGGTGCAGGGAAGGCACTCCCCCAAGGCCGAGAATTCCCCCGGCGACGACAAATATCCCGGCCCCGAAGACGAGGTCCAGCCTGATAAGTTCGGATATCGCACGTGCTTTCGCAAGGATGTTAACCACATCCGTTTCCTCATGATACCGTAACAGGCAACGGAATTAATACTACTGAATCGGGCCTCTGTTCAGATCCGTGACGATTCGGCGGCCGGGATAATCCGGGCGGCCGGGGATGGGTAACGTGCCTGTTCACTCGCGCTGTTGGCTTTCCTTCGCGGTGTGAATCTCCCTTCCGGCCTCTCCCTCGCGGATCATCGGCTCTTCAGAATGAAGAACGCATAGCCGTACTCGCCTCCGTACTCCCGGTGCATCTCGATCTCCCGCTCTGAGAATGCGACCAGTGCTTCCATATCGGGCGTTTATCCTGAAAGAGTGGCAGCGGCGGGGGAGGAGAGCAAAATAATCGAAGCCTTCATGTCAGTAACGAGAAGCCAGACGATGAATCCGGCAGAGGATAAGAGAGGGCAAAAAAAGGATATTGTATTAGCAAACGGTGCTCACCGCTTCTCCGGCACATTTTGGTATACAACCTGGCTCGTCCCGTCCCGGTATGTCAGGACAATAATAACTTCATCCGATTGCGTGAGAACGCCCTCATATCTCTGTCTTTCATCCAGCGGCAGATCCGCCGTCTCAAAGGAATGTGATTCGCCTTCCGGAGAAATAATCGTAAAACGAAGCGAAGCCACGTCCTCCGGCCCATGCCCGGAGCCTTCCCAGCGAGTATCGTAAACGAACATTACCAGGAGATCTGATCCATCCGCTTCCGCACCAATATGATAAGGGCAAGCCCAGGAAGTTTCTGTTCGGGGCGTCATGGAATTGAGAAGAGTAATTCCCGCCAGGATACTCACCACGATAATAATGAACGCACCTGCAATCATGAGCCGGTGTTTCTTTTCCATACTACTATATTCCGGGGCCCCGCCCTTGAATTTTGTGATTTTTCCGGGAATAAGACAGATCTGGTCCCTTTGAAAAAGAGAAGAGATTGCAGATAATGTATTCGAACCGGAGGAGCTGGTTGACTACTTCGGCACGCCGTCATAAGCGACCATTCTCGTCCCGTCGTCAAAATGTATAATGAGCCTGACAGCAGCCGATTGCGTGAAAACACCCTCTAATCTATGCTTTTCGTCTTCGATCTTCAGCACCGGATCCTGTATCTCAAAGAAGAGGGGTTCACCCTCTTCCGGTGTGATAGTGACGACCAGCGACACCGGCTTTGGTGGTTGATGAAAGAATGGATCTTTACCAGATACGCGGTAGACACCGATAAGGAGATCGGAACCATCTGCTTTTACATACGCCGTGTACGGTGTATAAGGATTGCCGGAAGCCAGTGACGTCAGGACAATGGGAAAGGTAATTCCCGCTACGACGATAATGACTGCAACGGCGATCAGGTACCAGTATTTCCTCTCCATACTACCATATTTCAGTAGTGCCCGCATTGAACCTTGTGATTTTTCCGGGAATGGGGGATGATTGTACTGACTTCCCGGATCCTTTCGGATATCTGGCACTGGTGAGAGGGACGGGTGGAAAATAAACGGGTATACGGGTGCTGAAGAGATTAGGGTAGACGAAGTCGACGGCGGGCATGGGCGAACGGGAGACGTTTACGGAGAGGGGAAAATCCGCCTCCCTTCCTCTCCCTCGCGGATCACCTCCTCCTCAGGATGAAGAACGCGTATCCGTACTCGTCCCCGTGCTCCCGGTACATTGCGATCTCCCGCTCCGAGAACGCGACAAAACCTTCTGCGTCGGGACTCCCCGCGGCCGCCTTCTTCAGGTCCGGCAGCCGCTTTTCAAGCGGCCCGTAGTAGTTGTCCCGCCACACGGACCCGGGGAGCGGGAACGTCCCGACGACCTCGTAGCCGGCGGCCCCGGCCACTGCACGGTTCTCTGCCACCCGTGTGATCGCCGGGTAGCAGTCGTTCCAGAACGCCGCCGCCTCCGGCGAGGGCCGATCGGCGAACCAGACCGCTTCGGTCGCGCAGAGATAGCCGCCCGGCCGGAGCAGCCGCTTCCACCGCCGAAGCCCTTCCGCGAATCCTACGATGAAGATCGAACCCTCCGCCCAGAGGACGTCGAAGGCCGCATCCTCGAAAGGCAGATCGTCCATGGACGCTCGCATCGTCGTGATCCGATCCGCCACCCCAGCCGCCTTCGCCTTCCGGTCAAGATCGTCGAGGAACGGCTTGTGGACGTCGACGGCGGTGATGCGGCAGTCCGGGCAGATGCGGGCCAGCTCGATCGTCTGCATTCCCGCCCCGCACCCGATGTCAAGGATCTCGGGCCGGTCAGGAAGATGTTTGAGCATCGAAAACGCCTTTCTCGTGCACTCGTTGCTGCCCGGCCCCTGGCGGGGCAGTCCTTCGTGCATGGTGAAGAGGAATGAACTATCCATTCCCGTTCATGCGTCGTCTGATCGCATAAAAGGGGCGGGTTATCGGCCGGGTTCAGCCGCCCCTGCAGAATCCCGGGCCTTACCTGCCTCACTTGCGTTCCCTGCCTGCCAGCGCACAGGTCCCACAAACCATTATCTACCCCCCGCCCTAGCCTACCGTGAAACAGGATGTGAGCACATGCCAACAAAACTTATGGAATACTTCAACAAAACACCACGGATCGGTACGCTCAGCACGGCGGACGGAGCCGGGAAAGTTAATTCCGGCGTTTTCGGCTCACCGCGCATGATTGACGAGAAGACCGTGGTGATGGGACTGGGACAGAACCGTACGTTCGCCAATCTCCAGCAGAATCCATACGCCGTGTATTTGATCGTGGAGCCGGGAGCGAGTGTCATGGAGTGGAAGGGTGTTCGGGTCTACATGGAGGCACAGAACATCGCGACATCCGGGCCGATGCTCGAAAACTTCAAAACCCAGATAGCGAAGGTTGCCGGCGAAGAGGCGGCACAGAGGATCTATGCCGCGGTAAGTTTCGGGATCATAGAGGTTCGGCCGATCTTCGATATGGGCCAGGGATGGGAGCAGTCGACGTAAATCCCTCCTCCTTCCATTTTTCCACCTTTTTTCCCTGCTCACCTGTCAGGCCCGGCTTTGCCTGACTCGGGAGACTTCGGAGTGGCGGGTTCTTCTCCCCAGTGTCCCTCACTTTCCCATCGTATTGGCCACGGATTGGAGGGATGATATGATTATATGAACAGACACACGTAGCTATACGGTAATGAATTCAGAACATCGCTGACCTCGGCTTCTTCTTGTAACTGCCTTACTCACGGTGTTCTGCGGAGATCCCTCGTCATGAATCATGAAGAAATCGCAGAAAAATGCTCGGAACTCGGATCATGGAAAACTCGTGGCGAGCTTGGGCAGGCGATTGCGGAGATCGTGCTTTCGTACTCCCCGCGGGACCTCCGGCAGATGCGCTGGAATTTCACCGGTGCCATCCGGGGTATCAACCCGGAACTGCGGAAAAAACTTGAAGAGACGATCACCGCGCACCTGCAGGGGACCTACCAGGCACTCCGGCTTATGAACCAGCAGAGGAATTTCACCCGCATGCGTGAACCTCCTGCGAAGGACGCGGGTGCATACTGGAAGATGGTGGCGGCCCGGTGTGCTGCGGACGATCTGGAAAAGGTCAGGCTGCGGTTCCTGAAATTCCTTCTCTCCGGCTTCTGCATGTTCGTTCAGGAACTCCCCGGCCACCCGGTCGGCATGCCGTTTCCCGGCGGGGAC
>LKUD01000019.1 GCA_001412355.1 Methanoculleus sp. SDB | reverse complement strand
ATGGACCGAGCGGGAATTGAACCCGCGGCCTCTACCATGCCAAGGTAGCGATCTTCCCCTGATCTATCGGCCCGTGCCATACCATATTGTCGCGGTGCATTAAAAAACCCCTCTGTTCGGATACCGCCAAATCAGTCGGCCGACATCCCGGACAGGGCCCCGGCGAGCCGTTTCCGCGCCGCGTGGCAGTCCTCGCGGACAAGCACCCCGCCCTGCCGGATCACTTCAACAAGCAGGGGGACGGCGCCCGGCGGGGCCTCCCGGCCAACGGGCAGGAGGGCCCGTCCGCCGCCGGGGAGGCGGTAGACCTGCTTCACGCCGCTTTTCTTTCCCCGCTTTGCCGTGATCTTCCCTTCGATCTCCACGATGTCGAGGCTGAAGTCGATGACCGGGGCGTTCGCGATCGCACCGCCCACGCCGAAGGCGTCGACGATGTCTTTGTAGGCCGCCACGTCCTCGTGCGTGATACCGCCCGAGAGGAATATCTTCACGTGCTCGTACCCGCGGGCGTCGAGCTCCCACCGGACCTCCTCGATGATCGACCGCATGCTCCCGCGGCGCGACCGGGGGGTGTCGAGCCGGACGGCGTCGCACCCGAGCGCCGCGGCCCGGAGGGCCTCCTGTTTTTCGTCGCAGACGGTATCGCAGAGCATCACCCGGGAAACGTCGGGCGGTGCACGGCGCATGAAGGATTCCCAGGCATCGGAGGGGGAGGGGTAGCACATCACGAACGCGTGCGGCATCGTCCCCGCGAGCGGGATGCCGTCCGGGGCGCAGGTGTTCGACACCCCGTCCACCCCGCCGATCCATGCGGCACGCTCGATCATGGCGGCGAGCGCCGGGTGCTGCCGTCGTGAGCCGAACGAGTACACCGGGACGTCCCCGGCGATCGTCCGGATGCGTGCCGCCGCCGTCGCAATGCCCGACGCATGGCAGAGGAAACCGAGCAGTGCCGTCTCAAGCCTGCCGAAATCGGCATACCGGCCGGTGATGCGCAGCACCGGCTCGCCCGGAGAGAAGATGCTCCCTTCCGGCATCGCGGCGACGTCGACAGCGAGCCCCTCCAGGAGCGTGAGCACGTCGTCAAGGCCGCAGAACACCCCCCACGGCGACGGGAGCGCTGCGGCCGCCACCTCCATGGTGACGCGAGGGTTGATGCCCTCCTCTTTCAGGATCTCCTCGACACGCTGAAAATACACATCAGTGCAGGTGCCGTTTTTAATCGCCTCCCCGGGTACGACATGAAAGGATCCCATTCCGGAAGAATTGTCACCGCACCTATGTAAAGCCCGAGGAATCGCACCTGCGCTCAGGCCATACCGCGGGGCCGGAGGGGAGCACAAAAATAGGAAGAGTACTCACAGAATAGGGAGGAAAATCCATGAATCGAGGCAGCATACCGGGAGGCGACTCCTGATGCTCGGGATCGTCGGCGGCACGAGTCTTCTCTTCTCCGATCTTCCGGACCTTACGAAGGAGCGCATATCCACCCCGTTCGGCCCTGCCGAAGTGTATACCGGGGAGTGTGCCCTTTTGATGCGGCATCAGTACGGGCTTCCCCCGCACCGCATCAACTACCGGGCATCGATGGCCGCCCTCGCCATCCTGGGCGTCGAGAGGGTCGTGGCATTCGGATCGGCGGGATCGCTCAAACAGGACATCCCTCCCGGATCGCTTCTCATCCCCTCGGATTACATCAGCATGACGGACATTCCCTCCATCCATGACCATGCCATCGAGCACGTGAACCCCGGGCTTGACGAAACGCTCGCCCGTGAACTCGCATCGCTGGTTCCCGAAGCACACCGCGGCGGTGTCTACGTGCAGACAAAGGGCCCGCGAATCGAAACGCGGGCCGAGGTGCAGATGCTCGCCCGGATTGCCGACGTGGTCGGAATGACGGTCGCGTCCGAGGCGACAGTCGCCTGCGAACTCGGCATGGTGTTTGCCGCGCTCTGCACCATCGACAATTATGCGCACGGACTGGGAGGCGACGTCCTTACCTATGAACACATCCTCGAGACATCACGGCTCCACCGCCGGAGAACCGGGGATATCGTCAGCACAATCGTGGAGAAAATGACATGACGCAACCGGACACGGATAGCGGGCTTTACAGGGAGGGAGCGTCGCATTTCATTGCAAACGTCACCCTCGCGGACAGGAAGACGGATATTTTCATCGACAGTGACGGGCGGATCGGCGCTGTCGGGGACACTATCCGGCGCGACTATGCAGGGCAGGCGGATTTCATCATCGACGGGAGCGGCCGCATCGCCGTTCCCGGGTGCACGAACACGCACACGCACGCCGCGATGACGCTTTTTCGGGGATACGCCGACGACATGCACCTGCAGGAGTGGCTGTCCGAAAAGATCTGGCCGCTTGAGGCGCACCTGACCGGTGAGGACGTCTACTGGGGCACAAAACTCGCGTGCCTCGAGATGATACGGAGCGGAACCGTTGCGTTCAACGACATGTACTTCTTCATGGAGGATGCGGCACGGGCCGTCGACGAGGCCGGCCTGAAGGCGCAGTTTGCATATGGCTTCATCGACCTCTTCGACGAGGAAAAACGCGAGGCCGAGATTAAGGCGACGGAAACCCTTGTAAATACCATAATACGGATGGGCAATCCGCGAATTCGCGCCGCGGTCGGCCCCCATGCGATCTATACCGTCTCGAAGGAGGGACTGGAATGGTGCGCCTCCTACAGTGAAGAAGAGAAGATCGGCATCCACATTCACCTGAGCGAGACCGAAAAGGAGGTGAACGACTGCGTCGAGCAGACCGGCATGCGGCCCGCCGCGCTCCTGGATTCCTGCGGGTGCCTGACCCCCCGGACCGTCGCGGCCCACTGCTGCTGGCTGGAGCGTGCCGAATGCGATCTGCTCGGGAGACGGGGAGTGTTTGTCTCCCACAACCCCGCAAGCAACATGAAGCTCGCGGTGAACAGGGCCATGCCGTACCACTGGCTGCGGGAGGCGGGTGCGTCCGTCACCCTCGGCACGGACGGCTGCGCCTCGAACAATAATCTCGATATCTTCGAGGAGATGAAGTTCGCAGCGCTCCTCCAGAAATTCTACTGGAATTCGGACACGCTTCTCCCGGCCACCGAGGCTCTCGCGATGGCAACGGAAAACGGGGCACGGGCGCTCGGATTCGGCACGGGCCGTATCGAAGCGGGTGCTCCCGCCGATCTCGTGCTGCTGGATCAGAGAAGCCCCTGCATGGTTCCCCGCCACCATACCGTCTCCAACATCGTCTATTCCTGCGGGGGGAGTGCGGTAAGAACGGTGATCTGTAACGGCCGCATCCTGATGAACGAGGGATGCATCCCCGGCGAAGAGGCGATAATCACCGGGGCGGAGAAGGCTGCCGCACGCCTTGTTACGCGTGCCACCGGTGCGTAAAAA
>LKUD01000018.1 GCA_001412355.1 Methanoculleus sp. SDB | reverse complement strand
TCACTCATTGAAATTATTCGGAAATCGAATTACGCTGTTTTTCCCACAAATCATTAAATGATATCGTGATATTATTGCACAAACTTGGCGAAAAGTTTTTGCGCATGCTTGTTCATCGTGAATGATCTTTCGCTCATTTCGGTGCTTCAGATAAGATAACGATCCTTTTGAAAATCGCATCTTCTTCCATTCGCGATATTAGTAGTATAGGAAGAGAAATGCTCATCTGCCGATTTCTATTTTATCTCTAAAAAAAGAAAAACGAGATTGATTGTTTCAATCCCGGCGTTTGAGTACGAACACCATACCAAGGAGGCCTATCATCATGCTGATGGGTAAGGCCATGCTCGGGAATTCGGGGACGCACTGCGGCGGGCAGTATCCACCAATCCAGTCTACTTCGGGCTCATTAAGTCCGGCGCTCGCTTGCCAGCCTACGAGCTTAACGTAGCGGTATGAACCTCCAAGGTCCATGATGGCGGTGATATCGTCACTGCACCAGCCATTGTTGTTTGTATCCTCGGCGGCATTGAACAGACGCCAGCCATCCAGATAAACTGCGATGCACGTCGCCTGCATTCCGAGATTGGTCTCATCAAACGGACCATTCGCACCGTAGATGCGGTACTCAAGCCCTTCGCCGATATACGGTCCATGGTCCTGGCTGGTAGCTACAACAATTTTATCATACTGTGCACCAAGGTCCCACCATCCGCTGTCGGGTAAAATGATCTGCACCCAGAGACCGTCCGCGGCATCACCGTTTGTGTTCCCGTCTCCGAAAGGCATTGCATACGTGTCATCCCATCCGACCACCGCACCGCTCGAACCGTATGAGGTTGTTGTTTGCGTGCTTCCATCGCTTTTTTTGATCCCCAGGAAATCCGCCGGGATGGTATGGGCCATGCAGGGATATATACCGGGATCGGGCGTTACTGCCGGGTTATAATTCGGATCTCCGGCACTCCAGGACCAGGAACCAACCGCAGATGCGGGTGTGATTACCGCAAGCAGGGCACAGAGCAGGGAAAGAACTATTACCACCTTTTTCAGTCTTTTAAGTTTCATGATCACCCCTTCGTCTTTTTCGGGACATCGATGCAAATTCGGTACCCTCCGTGATGTCCACACCCCAGAAATAGACATTTTCGTATATAGAATTTATTATATTGAAACAATAATCGAAATGCCTGATGACCACTCACTCTGTGACAGGACGAGTACATCAGATTCATTCCGATTTTTGCGAGAACGGTGCGGAGGTGGCGGCGGGCTGATCACGACCACCGGCACGTCGCTGGTATATCACTCAATTCCTACGTTCTGTTAAAACATCCTCTGGAGCGTGCTGTGAGCGCGGCCGTACCCCGTATATATCAGGAGGCCGAGAACCAGCCAGACAACGAACCGAAGGTGGGTGATGGTGGGCAGGGCCGAGATGAGGTACGCACAGGAGAGTATGCAGAGGACCGGCAGGAACGGCACGAACGGCACCCGGAACGGGCGGGTGATGCCGGGCTGGGTGCGCCTGAGGACGATGATGCCCGCGGATACGATGATGAACGCCGCAAGTGTGCCGATATTGACGAGTTCGGCGACTGCTTCGAGCGGAAGGAGGCCCGCAATGATGGCGGTGACGGAGCCCACAAGCAGGGTCGCTTTTGAGGGCGTCCTGAACACCGGGTGGAGGGAAGAGAAAAAACCGGGCAGGAGACCGTCGCGGGCCATCGCAAAGAAGATGCGTGTCTGGCCGAAGAGGAGCACGAGAAGCACCGAGGTGATGCCGCAGATCGCCCCCGCGGCAACGACGGCCGATCCCCACGTGTAGCCGATCGACTCGAGGGCAAAGGCGACGGGGGCGTCGGTGTTCTTAAACGCGAGGTAGGAGACGACACCGGTCAGCACGGCGGAGACCGCAATATACAGCACCGTACTCACGGCGAGCGATCCCACAATGCCGATAGGGAGGTCCGACTGCGGGCGGCGCACCTCCTCCGCGGCGGTCGACACCGCGTCGAACCCGATATAGGCGAAAAATACGATTGCCGCTCCCGTGAGGACTCCATGCCATCCGTACGGCATAAAAGGATGCCAGTTTCCGGGATTGATATGGGTAATCCCGAGGATGAGGAAGAGGGCGATTACGGTGAGTTTGATGGTCACGATGACCGTGTTGACCCGGACGCTCTCCTTAACGCCGCGGATGAGGAGTGCGGTAATCACGGCAATAATCAGGACGGCAGGCAGGTTGATCATCCCGCCCGGCACGCCCGGCGGGTGGATGAAGGCGGCAGGCAGCAGGATCCCTGCCTCGTGGATGATGTCCACGACGTATCCCGACCAGCCGATGGCGACGGCGGCGATTGCGACGGAATATTCGAGGATCAGGTCCCACCCGATAATCCAGGCCCATATCTCCCCGAGCGCCGCGTACCCGTAGGTATATGCGCTCCCCGCAACCGGCACCATGGCGGCGAACTCGGCATAGCAGAGTGCCGCAACGGTGCAGACAGCGCCCGCAATGACGAATGACATCAGCAGGGCGGGCCCCGAGTAGTATGCCGCCGCCACGCCGGTGATGACAAAGATGCCCGTGCCGACAATCGCCCCGATCCCGAGCAGGATGAGATCGAGGGGGCCCAGCACCTTCGAAAGCCCGCCTTCATGGGAAACGGACCTGAGCAGCTCTTCAACAGGTTTTTTCCTGAAAATCGGAGAGTTCCGGAGGGCAGCGAGACGCATACCCGTTCATCTGCTGTACAGGTAGTATAGGTTTCGGATCCACCGCCCCTTCCCGGCGCGGTTCCCCGAAAATCTCAGGGGAACTGATGCCGGCAAAAGGACGGGGCCACGCCAATCCCCCTCCTCACATGATGGGAAAATACTATATCCCGCGGCGCACAAGCGGGAGATCGTGAGGGCAATGGAGAAAAATAAGATAATCGTGATCGGAGGGGCCGTTGTTGTCATTATCGCCATCGCCGCTGTTCTCGCCGGCATGGGTGATTTTTCGCGGAACATCGGCTCCGGCCCGGTACAGAACGGCGGCCAGGAACCGGGGGCGGTTCAACCCGGCGGACTGAACGGAGGCCCCGGAGCAGGGACAATGCCTGCGCTCCTCCCCCGGGAGGATCCCTCCCCGCTGAGTGAGCAGGAAATCGAGGACATTCTCTTCATGCGGGAGGAAGAGCAGCTGGCGCACGATCTCTACACCCGCTGGGCGGGCATGTATACGCTGCCCATCTTCGCAAATATCGCGGATTCCGAAACGATGCACATCTATGAAGTACAGCTGCTCATTGACCGGTACGGCCTGCCGTCAGACAGGATCGGGAACTCTGCGACCGGCTATCATAGTCCCGTGATTCAGTCGTTGTATGACGAATTCGGGCCACAGGGCGAAATATCGCTGACCGATGCGCTCGAACTCGGGCTTGCCGTTGAGGAACGCGACATCGCCGATCTCGACATGGCGATCGCCAATACCACGCGGACCGATGTCCTGCAGGTCTGGTACAACCTCCGGCAGGGATCCGAGGCCCACAAGAGTGCATTCCTGCGGGCGCTCGGCAGGTAAGCCGTCCGTTCCCTTTTTCATCCCCCTTCTTCCTTCGGCAGTATTGCCCGGGCAGGATCACCCGTTCAACGTCGCATGCCGCCGGAAAACCCGCCTCCGGCCTGCCCCGCACCAGATGAGCTCGCATACGGTACGATGCCGGAGATCGTAAAGCCGGTCACGTTCGTGCCGGCAGCATAGGTTCCCCCGGAGTACAGACCGTCGGTCACCGTACCGACTCATACTCCCTCCCGAATACACCTGTGTGGAGAAGCCCGTATATCCCGTACCTGTTCCCTGCCCACAGGAGAAGAGAGCCGGGGGGAATGAGATCCGTGAAGATGCTCATTCGTGCCGGACGGCTTTCGGGATCGGGGGCACCGGATGCGGGGCTATACCGGTAATGTATACCACCCGGTACCGGCATGGTCCGCCATCAGGAAGATGGGGAATAATTTTTCAGGCCTCGTAGGCGATCAGGATCGATCCGGTGTCCTTTTCCAGGGACTGGATCTTTAAGAGGGACTGGGAATCAAGTTTCTTGTACGGAGGAACCCTGTCGTAGGCGACAAGAATCACTCCCAGTTTCTCTTCAAGTTTCTTGATCTCCTCGAGCTGGCTCCCGGAGGGATGGGCGGTATGGGGACATTCCATGACAATCACCGGTGCGATATAAAATCTCATGAGATATATATTTTCACACAAATAAATTTTATATGGAGTAAGGGTGCTTTGATATGAAGGACGGCAAAAAGTGCGGAAAACGGGAGCCAGAGCGTATTTTAGCCGTGGTGAAACCTCAGAACCGGTCACCCTCTATCCGGTACAGGTACCAGTCCTGCCGTATCCCTCCGCAGCGCTCGTAGAACCTGATGGCCGGCTCGTTCCATGTGAGCACCGTCCAGTCCAGCCTCACGCACCCCCGGCGGGCGGCTTCTCCGCGGCAGAAATCAAACAAAGCTCTCCCGATGCCCGTATTCCTGTGCGCTTCGAGCACGAAGATATCCTCCAGAAAGAGTGTGGGGCGGGCGAGGAACGTCGAGTAGGTGAAGTAGAACGTGACGTACCCCACCGCGATGCCGTCGACGTATCCAAGATATGCCTCGTAGCGTGGGCGGGCGGAAAGGGCGTCGGCTTTCAGCCGCTCCTTCGCCCCGTCGTCGGGTGGCGCGAGATGTTCGTACTCCGCAAGTTTTTGTATGAGATTCAGGAATTCGTCGAAACTGGCATGATCCACTTTTTCGATGGTGACGGTCGGCATGAGCGATCCTGTAATGGTGGGGTGCGGAGCGTGAAAGGCGTGGTGGTTGTCCGGGGAACCGTGTTTCTGTCAGCTGTATATCCGGGGTGAATGGAATCGGAGAGACCGGCGATACTATAGTATCGGCGTGCATATGACGTCACACCCGGAGAATCCGCATGCACCCGGCATGCACGGTTAGGGAGGGTAAGAGTGTTCCGCGTTCTTCCGGGCACTCCCCTCATAAAAAAATCACCGGCGGGGAAACCCGATCCGGCTGAGCACGGCCCGGATCTCGTCAAGCACCGCCGGGTCCTCGATAGTCGGCGGGACGGAGAAGGATTCGCCGTCGGCCATCTTTTTTATCGTGCCCCTGAGGATTTTGCCTGACCGCGTTTTGGGAAGCCTCCGCACGATGCCCACGACTTTGAAGGACGCAATCGGTCCGATCGTATCCCGCACGCGCTGGATCAGCTCAGCACGTATCTCCTCCGTCTCCCTCCCTGCTCCTGCTTTCAGGACGACAAGGCCGATCGGGATTTCTCCCTTGACCGGGTCCGCCACCCCTGCCACGGCGCACTCGGCCACATCGGGGTGGGATGCGATCACCTCCTCCATCGCCCCGGTCGAGAGGCGATGGCCTGCGGTATTGATGATATCGTCCGTCCGGCTCATGATCCACAGGTATCCGTCTTCATCGATATAGCCGGCATCGCCGGTATGGTAGTAGCCGGGGTATTCCGAGAGGTACGTCCGCGTATAATCCCCGTGGTTGTTCCAGAGCGTTGAAAGGCACCCCGGGGGCAGCGGCAGCCTGATGGCGATGTTTCCGGTTGTCATCGGGGGTACCGGCCGCCCGTGTTCGTCGAGCACGTGGACGACGTACCCCGGCACAGGCTTCGTGCAGGATCCCGGTTTTACCGGCAGCATGCCGAGACCGACCGCATTCGCCCCGATCGCCCATCCCGTTTCGGTCTGCCACCAGTGGTCGATGACCGGGACGTGAAGGAGCTCGGCTGCCCACCGGAGCGTGTCGGGATCACACCGTTCTCCCGCAAGAAAGAGCGTCCTGAATCCGGAGAGGTCATATTTTCGGATGTATTCACCGTTCGGGTCTTCCCGCTTGATGGCCCGGAATGCGGTCGGTGCCGTGAAGAGTGCGGACACGCCGTGCTCCTCGATCACCCTCCAGAATGCGCCGGGATCGGGAGTTCCCACCGATTTCCCCTCGTACAGGATGGTCGTGCACCCGCTTGCGAGCGGCGCATAGACGATATACGAATGCCCGACCACCCACCCGACGTCGGATGCGGCCCAGAAGACCTCTCCGGGACTGATATCGTAGATATTCCTCATGCTCCATTTCAGGGCGACCAGATGCCCCCCGTTGTCCCGGAGGATGCCCTTCGGAACGCCGGTTGTCCCGGAGGTGTAGAGAATATAGAGGGGGTCCGTTGCCGTGACCGGCACGCACGGAACCGGCCGGGCATGCCGGAGCGTCTCCCAGTCGCGGTCCCTTTCGCCGGTCAGGGCTGCGAGGTGTTCGGGCCTCTGGAGGATCACACAGTGATCCGGCTTGTGCTCCGACATCGCGATAGCGGAATCGAGGAGCGGCTTGTAGGATATGATCCTGTTGATCTCGATGCCGCATGAGGCCGACAGCACGACCTTCGGCCGTGCATCGGCGATCCGCGCTGCGAGCTCCCGTGCGGCAAAGCCCCCGAATACGACCGAATGGATCGCGCCAATCCGTGCGCAGGCGAGCATCGCCACAACTGCCTCCGGAACCATCGGCATATAGATGACGACACGATCCCCGTACCCGACTCCGAGATCCGTGAGCCCTCCGGCACACCGTGCCACTATGTCGAGCAGCTCCCGGTAGGTGTATCGCCGGACCGTATCCGTAACCGGGCTGTCGTAGATCAGGGCGGCCTGTTCGCCCCGTCCCTGTTCGACGTGCATGTCGAGTGCATTATAACAGGTGTTCAGGACTCCGCCGGAAAACCACCGGGAGAACGAGGTATCCGAATCATCAAGGACCGTATCCCACTGCCTGAACCAGTGCACGTCCCTTGCAGCCTGACCCCAGAATCCGCCGGGATCCTCGATGGAATCCCGGTATGCCGTATCATACGCGGTCGCACGAACTTCCCCGCCTGCCATGTTATAGCATGGCAGATTGCCGGTAAATAATTTCCCTGCACCACATTGCCCTGCATGCACCGCAGGAATCCCGTCCCGATGCCCGCCCGTATGCGGCGTATGATGGTTTTCCGGAGCATGCACCTCCTCAGAATGTGGGCCGTCCCGGTCATGGATACGAAAATCCGGTGCAGGGGGCCCGGACATCCCGGAGCGATTTCCGCCGGGACGCGCTTCGTGCAAAGCACAGATTTAAATACTTTTTACAGCCATGTTACCATATAGCGTGCCATGTTATGACGTGGCATGATCTACGGGGGATATGACTATGAGCCGTAAATTTCCGATGATAGTCGCAATCATTGTGATTGCCATAGCATGTGCAGGGTGCAGTGAACAGACCACGACACCCGAGGCGATCCGGGTCGGTGTCGTGGCGTCGATGACCGGCTCTGCAAGTTCGACGGGGAACGACATCTGGCAGTCGGCCCTTCTCGCTGCAGAAGAGATTAACGCGAACGGGGGCGTCTATGTCGCGGACATAGGCAAAAGCCTTCCTATCAGAGTGATCCAGGGCGATGACGAATCCACTCGCGAGGGAGGCATGAAAGCTGTTTCGAAGCTTATTACCCAGGATAATGTCGACCTGCTCGTCGGCGGGTTCTCGAGTGCGGTCGTCATGGCCCACCAGTCAATCGTCGCCGACTACGGGGTGCCCTATATTATCTCCGGGGCTTCCAGCACCGCTGTGTCGAACCGGGACGACATCGACACCTCATACATGTTCTATCTTCGCCCCTCGTCCGACGATTCCTCGATCGTGACCACGCTCTTTGCCGGCAATGTCCTTCGCCCGGCAATCAACGAGAAATTCGGGTTTTCGGACGACCGGCCGCTGAGGCTCGCCATCATCTACCAGGACAGCCCGTACGGGAAAGGCCACCAGAGCGCCATTCATGCGACCATCGAAAACAACGACCTGAATGTCGACGTGGTTTCGGAAGAGAGCTTTATGATGGGAGAGTCTGATTTCAGGACTATTCTCACGGCTGTCAAGGCGAAGCAGCCGGATGCCGTTTATGCGGTCACGTTCTTAAACGAGCAGATTCCGCTTGTCCAGCAGGCGAGAAGGGATGTCGGGCTTGACACGATCTTCCTGACCATCGAGCCCAATGACGACCCCGACTATTACAGCGGCGTCGGCCGGTACGGCGAATTCTCGTTGCTCGAGAGCCGGTTCAGCCCGTATGCAGTGCCGAACGGACCGACGGCATCTGCGGTCACGGATTTTGTGGCAGCCTTCGATGCCCGGTGGAACGGCTTCCCCGGCATGATGGGCGCTGCGACCTACGAAGCGGTATATGTCGCGGCAGAGGCCATTGAGAATGCCGGGACCCTCGACAAGACGGCGGTGCGTGACGCACTCGACGCGATTGAGATGCCCCAGATGATCGAGGCCATGAAAAACGGGGTGATCACCTTTTCGGATGACTACCGCGTAAGTGCGTTTGATCTCTATATGTCCCAGCTGATATGGGATGAGAGTGCCGGTGAGCCGCGGCCCAGAATTATCTGGCCGGACAGCTTAAAGGAAACGGATCTCGTCATCCCCGACTGGTACACGCCGGGGAGTGACTAACTCCTTATTTTTCATGCCATTCGCCGGACGGGGATGAAGCAGTCATGGACATCGGCATTCTTATTCAGGTCGTATTCTGGGGGCTGTATGCCGGCTGCATCTACATCCTTCTTGCCACCGGCTTGAACCTCATCTTCGGCGTGATGAAGATCGTGAATTTCGCACACGGCGAATTTCTCATGGTTGGTGCGTACATCACCTTTATCTTCGTCGCACTGACGGGGTTCAATCCCTACGTGCTGCTCTTCGCCACGATGCCGGTCCTTATCGTCACCGGAATCATCATCGAACGCCTCTGTTTCCGCCCGATCCTCGGCACGGGGAAGCTGAATGAAATTTTCGTCAGCCTCGGGCTGATCTATATTTTCCAGAACGCCGTCGCCCTCATCTGGACCGACGAATGGAGAATTATCCAGAGTCCTTTTGTCGATGTCACCGTCTCACTCGGCGTGCTGGAGCTGCCCCTCGACTACCTGATCATCATCATTCTCACCGTTGCAATTCTCTCCGGCCTCTACGTCTTTCTTCGGAAAACGCATCTCGGCAAGGCCATCAGGGCGACCAGCCAGAACAGGAAGGGTGCCATGCTCATGGGCATCAATGTCGAACGAATGGACATGATCAGTTTCGGCATCGGGACCGGGCTGGCCGCCGCGGCGGGCACACTCTGGGCGGTGAGCGGGCAGGTCTTCAATCCGTACATGGGATCAATTCCGGCGATTAAAGCGTTTGCAATCGTTATCCTGGGTGGTCTCGGCAGCATTCCCGGCGCCATCGTCGGGGGGCTCCTGTACGGAATCGTGGAAAATATGACGACATTCACGCTCGGAGGAGCATGGAAAGATGCGATATCGTTTGTTCTCCTCATCATCGTGCTCATTTTCCGGCCGACCGGGCTCTTCGGGGAGGAGGGTGAATGACGGCGTTCTTGCGGCCAACCCCGAAAACCTGCCTGATCGCCGGGGCAATCGCCGCCGGCGTCGTGCTTCCCCTGCTTCCCGTGACAAATCTCTACATCCTGACAGTCCTGATCCTGATGCTGATCTTCATCATCTATGCCTCCGCATGGAACCTGCTCACCTATTCCGGACAGGGTTCGCTCGGCCATGCGGCGTTCTTCGGCCTCGGCGGCTATGCATCGTCCCTGATTGCATTGCAGAGCGGCCTCTCGCCCTATATCACTATCTTCGCCGGTGCGGCATTCAGCGCCTTGATCGGGCTGCTCATCGGGCTCACATGCGTACGCTTGCGGGAATGGTTCCTCGCCATGGTTACCTTCGGGTTTGCCATTATCATCCAGACAGTCATCGTGAGCATGCTTTCGCCGGTTACCGGGGGGTGGGACGGCTATGCGGTTCCGAAACTGATCGCGAGCACCATTCCCTACCATCTTCTCTGGGAGTACTACTCCATCCTCATCGTCACCATCCTCTCCCTCATGGCAATTCATCTGGTTCTGAAATCACGAATCGGCCTTGCACTCGCGGCAATCCGGGAGAATGAACTGGAGGCACGGGCGGCAGGCATCGATCCCGTGAAGTTCAAACTGCTCGCATTCACCATCAGCGCCTATATCGCCGGTATTGCAGGGGCGCTTGAAATCCACCATTTCGGCTACATAACGCCGGAGATCTTCGGCGTGAATCTCTCGTTCTGGCCGGTCATCTACTCCATCACCGGTGGCCTCGGAACACTTGCGGGGCCGGTCATAGGGACGATTGTCGTGAGTCTTCTCTGGGACGGGCTCAATGCCGCGGGGCTTACCTATGAGCGGTATATCATCATCGGCGCACTTCTTATCCTGACGATCATCTATCTCCCGCGGGGTCTTGTCTCGCTCGTGGAGAAGTACGGAAGAATGGTGGATAGCGGCCGGAATCCGCGGTAAAATACTTTTTCCCGATCGAGGCGGCTTTTCCGTACCCGTCCCCGGGCAGCCCGTCGGACCTGCCCGGCCCTGCGGGAGAGATTGCATCACCTTTTTCAAACCCCGGTCGGCACGGAAAAAAGAGGGCCTGATACGACCGGGGATTACCGGCGCCGGGAAACGAGTGCGAGGCCGATGGCGCTGAGAGCGCAGAATACGGAGGGCCCTGAGGCTTCTGTCGGTCCGGGAATGGGGAGCTCTTCCGGCGCAGCCGGTTCTGGGGGATCCGCGGTCTCGCCCGGTGCTGGTGGTGCGGCAGAGGACGGGGGAGAAGCGCGGAAGAACGTGATGGCATCCCGTCCGCCGGCGGCCAGGGTATCACCTCCACCCGAGAGTGCAACGGCGGCTGCCGGGGATTCGGACGGCTCTTCCCAGAGCAGTGTTCCGTTCCGCGCGAAGATCCGGACAGTATCGCCGCCCGCTGCGATAAGGTCTCCTTCGGATGAGACCGCGAGGTCGCGGAGTGCTCCGCCGGTCGGAGAGTCCCACATGAGCCTGCCGTTGACGTTGAAGACATAGAGCATATCATCCTGTGAGGCGGCGGCGATCGTCTTCGCATCGTCGGAGACGGCGAGCGCTGATACCGGCTGGCTCCCGAGGCGGTAGCACCAGAGTTCACGCTGCCCGGCATTAAAAAAGCAGAGATTTCCCGTCTTTGTTCCCACAATGACGTACTCCCCCGCCGGTGTCGCTGCGACGCTGACCGGATCGGCGCTGAGAGTAATGTTCCAGTCTTCATCGCCGTCTACGTTCAGACGGCGAAGTGTCCGGTCGTCGAACCCGGCAAGGATCGCCTCGCCGCCCTCAATAAACGCAATCGAGTAGGCAATGTAGCCGTTGTGCCAGGACCATACTTCCGTGAGATTCCTGTCGAAAACCCTCACCTTCTCCGCCGCCACCGCAATATGTTCCCCGTCCGGCGAGATCGTCACATCGTGGAGGGTGCCGACCGTTACGATGCCGTGGAGCGTGCCACCGGCATCAACGAGACAGAGCTTATCGCTGAACGTCGCGGAGGCAAGGTTCCCGTCAGGGGTGATGGCGATTCCATCAACCCGGGATCCGGTCATAAAGGATCCGGAGGGCTTCATCAGCAGATCGGCGGCTGCAGGGCCGGTGCAGAGAGCGCAGAGGATCAGAATAAGCATGAGAGGTGAATATCTTTTCATCATGCCCGCCTCCGGTCACCTCTTTCCCGCCCTTATCGCCGGCACAAGGCCGATCACCATGAGCGCGGCGATCCCTCCGAATCCGGAAGCCTTCTGTGCGGGGGTGGGCGTGCTCTCCGGGGCCTCGAAGATCTCGGGGTGGATGTCCGCTGCCACCTGCTCGAGGGCATCGACGATACGCGGTCCCCCGCGGTCAATCATGTCGGAATTGACGACGTAAACCCGGCTGTTCCTGACAGCCGCAAGTCCCTGAAAGCGGGGTTCGCTCATGACATAGGTATAGATCAGGTCGTAGCCGCTTTCCCCCATTCCCGTACCCGAGTTGACGAGGATGATGTCGGGATTTGTGGTGACGAACTCTTCAAGACTGACGATCTCCCAGCCATTGACGCCGGGGAAGGCGTTTGTCCCCCCCGCCATCTCGAACATCTGGTCCTGAAAAGTCCCGCTCCCGCTTACCCAGATGGGATCGTACCAGACGAGGTGGACTACGGAAGGCCGATCAGCCACCCGGGTATCGCGTGCGGTGACCACCGCTGCAATACGACGTTCCATGTCTGCGGCGATGGCCTCCGCCTTTTCCCCGGTGCCGGTGGCAGTGCCGACGAGGCGGATATTGTCGATGATGTCGTCGATGCTCTCCGGATTTAAAGCGATGATGGTGAGGCCGAGGGATCTGAGATGGCTGACGACCTCCTCGGTATTTCCGAAGGCTGCGATGACGAGGTCGGGCCGTGCGGCGACAACCTTCTCCACGTTGACCGTGCTGTAGCCCCCGACCTTTTCTATCGCAGCGGTTTCCGACGGGTGGTTGCAGTAGTCGGTGACGCCGACCACGCGGTCGCCGAGGCCGAGTGTGAAGAGTATCTCCGTATTCGCCGGGGCGAGCGAGACGATACGCTGAGGGGTGCCGGTGATGGTGACCGTCTCGCCGAAGTCATCGGTGACGGTGACGACACGGTCATCCCCGCCGGAAACGCCGGGGGGAGGCGCCGGGTAAGGTGTAACGGGCACCAGAGTTGCTGCGGGAGTGGTGCTCGCCGCCTGCACATGTGCGGTCTGATCCGGTGTGATGGGATAGGGCATCCCCAGCAGTGCCGTCACCACACTTGCGGTCATCCGGCAGGGGTTGTCAGCAAGCACCGGTGTCCATCTGAAGTATCCTTCGGGCTGCCGATAGGAGATGAGGTGGGAGATGACATCGATGCCGTTCTTCTGCCAGGCGGTCGGGTTCTCCCCCGCGGCGACCAGTGCCTGAATCACCCACGCGGTGGATGCGGAATTCGAGCCGCTGGACCCCCCGTAATTGAAGCCCCCGTCGTCCATCTGGACGGATCTGAAGAATGAGAGCGCCTTTTGGATTACCGGAGATGTCCGGGGCTCTCCGGCGGCGATAAGCGCCATAACGGCGGATGCGGTATCGTCGGAATCGCTCTCCGCTCCGGGCGTCCATCCGAAACCGCCGTCGCCGTTCTGCTGGTTCTTCAGCCATGCAACGGAGAATGCGGTGTCTTCACCTGCCGCGGCGAGGGCCAGGATCGCCCAGTTCGTTGTGTAGATATGGTCGCCGAACCGGCCGCCGGACTGCTGTTTTGCCCTCAGGAGTTCCACGAAATCTGTGCCTTCAAACATTCCGGGGTCCTCTCCGACGGCAATTATCGTCAGCACCATCTTTGCTGTCTCGGCAGTGCCGTCGATGGCAACCGTCTCTTCAGCAATATCCCTGAGGTAATCCATCGACGAGCTGCCGCCCGCCCGCCACTCCCGCGGATCTTCTCCGGCGGAGGCGAGGGCCATGATAACCCACGTCGAGGTGCCGGGGTTGCTCGCCCTTCCAGCCTCCCCAAACCCGCCGTCGTCGTTCTGGCAGGTATGCAGGTAGTCGAGCGCCCGGGCGATCTCGCTGTCATCGTGTGCATACGGGAAAGCAGCGACTGTTCCAATCAGAAGAAGAGAGAGGATGACAGTGCATACCCCTCTACCGTTCATAGTTCTTTCTCCTGAATCCGTACAGCCCGACGCCGATAATGCTGACGACGAGGAGTGCAAGGCCGCCTTGTATCATCAGGGAGGTATCTCCCATCCCTGCCGCTGATTCTCCGGGTGCGGACAGGAGAGAATCGGAGTACCGGGGACTGCCAAGCTCCGGCGGCGTTCCGTTCGTCTCTTCGCCGAGGGCTGTGAGTACGAAGAGGGAGAGTCCGTTCGGTGAGATTGCCTCGAAGATCATCCGTCCCGCCTCGTCCTTTCCAACCATGGTGGTCGCCAGCATCTCGATGCTGCCATCGTCCGTCCGGTGCAGGATCTGTATGGTGCCCGTCCCGCCGTGTTCCTCCACCCACTCCGGCCTGACGGCCATACGGACGATCGCAGTCCCGATGTCTGTCCCGTCTTCAAGGTTGCCGGTGGTGATCTCCATGCCGAAGGCGAAGGATGTGATCGCCTTGCCGGAGCGGGAAGCTGCGCCGATGCACGCGGTCCTGGTCTCATCCGTGAGTTTTTCCAGCAAAGTGGCAGTGATCGGGCTGTCCACCGGGACGATATGGAGGTCGGCGGTGAAGAACCCGGCTACCTCTCCGATGCCGGAAAAGTCGGAAGTGACCGGTGTAATGTCGATGGTAATCTTCTCGATGATACCCGTGAGGACGTCACCATCCTTCTTGAAATCGAAGAGGCGAATGGTCATGGCGACGTTGCTGCGTGTCGTGATGATATCGTTGCCGTCGAAAGTGATCGTTTCTCCGGCTGCCTTTGCCTCTGAAAGATTAAGGGCGAAGATCTCTCCCCATTCGGCAAGGGTGAGAGTGGCCCCCTCGGGCAGGCCGAGGAGGAAGTGTTCCGTCGTCCTCCCGCCGCTGGTGGTGGTTCCGCTACTGATCTCATCGTCGCTATTTCCGGTTCCACTGGTTGTGTCGACCGTCGTGATCCGGGCTTTCAGGTAGATGATGTCGCCAGAGGTCTCATAGGTGGAGGACATGCTCTCGCTCCAGTACCAGATGATCTCGTCGCCGTCACTGACGGTGTATGCATTGGATCCCTGTACGGGGGACACGCCGTTGACGAGATACATCCAGCCGGCCGCGCCCCCATTCTCTCTTCCCCTCACCGAGATGATGAAGAGGGAGCCGTATTCGTCGTAATAGCTGTCTTCCACCGAATAACTGACGCGAGCGGCATCCAGCGCACCGAGCGCGGTCTGGCGGGAGACGTTATACTGCTTGCCGCTGTTGTCAGCGGTCACGACGAATGTCCCGCTATCCAGTGTGACGGTCCTCCAGCTGATGCCGCCACTGCTGCCGCCACCGCCGCTACTGCCACCAACTCCACCGTTTCCACCACTGCTGCCGGTGCTGACGGTGACGGCGACGGCCGCGGTTGCTGCCTCACCGCCGGCTTCCGCGGAAATCGTGAGAGTGCCGGCACTGCGGGGCAGGAAGGATGCGGAAGTGCCGGAGGCATACACCGGAACTCCGCCGTTCATCTGGAAGGTGATGAATGCCGGTGCGTCAAGAGTGACGGTGACGACAGAGCCTGCCGTGCCCCCGCTTGTCTCCATCGAGAGCGCCGCGCATGGTGCGGCGCAGGCGAAAAGGAGCGTGAGGAGAAGCGCGCTCAGGAGACGACGCATTCCAATCCCTCGCAGTGGCAGAGCATGTCATCGGGGTAATCGTCGAGCGTGTAGATACCGGCATAGAGGGTATATGCACCCGTCTGGGCCTGCTGCGGCACGGCGATGAGCACCGGGATCTCCACGGGAATACCGGCATCAAGCCTGACCGTGGCGATGCCTGCAAGGCTGTCGCCGCCGCTGTTCACCCCGCTCACCACCACCGCATACCAGCCCGCATCCTGAGCGGTGACGGTGATGATTGCCCGGGCGGTTCCGCCGCGGGCGGCATCAATCACCGCAAAGCCGGAGGTCGCGACACGGGAAATTGTCACGTCGATCTCGACGATATAGGTCGCTTCGTCGATGAGGGGTGCGTAGGTCGAGGGATCCGTGGGGCAGTAGTAGA
>LKUD01000017.1 GCA_001412355.1 Methanoculleus sp. SDB | reverse complement strand
GTACCGGACCGACCGCCACACCGACAGCCGAACCGGCCGGGCCTGTCGTGACCGCTTCCACCACCGCTTCACGGGATGCTCCCGCATACTTTGCCGTTGACACCCGGTCGGGTACGGTCACCATCACCACATCCGTCGGAATCGACTGGGTGGTCGAGGTGAGTGACGAGGACGGTGCGGTGCAGAAGGTCAATGCGCAGGGCAACCTCAACCCTGAGGAGGTACGGATCACCGCCCGCGGCGGGATGGTATATGTAAAGGTCTATCCGGTGACGTTTTCCGACCAGGGAACCGCGACACTTTCGGTTCGGAATGCCGATTCCGTGACCGTCAGCGCCGATGCCGCCTCCTACTTCGGTGACATCGCAACAACCCCGACACAGGAATCGCCGCTGCCGCTCTTCCTCGTCATCCTCGCAGCGGGAATTGCGGCAATCTGCCGCAGGCAGCCATAACACCACTTTTTTAACCAACCAGCACCAAGTTTAAGCAGAGCCGGGATAGTCTAGTCCGGAAAGGCGGTGGCCTTGAAAGCCACTGGTGCTCGGCACCTCGGGAGTTCAAATCTCCCTCCCGGCGTTTTTCATCGTTTTTGTTTTTTGTTACCCACTTCACAAGCAGCAGAAGCCGGGCCTATGAAATGCTCGCCAAAGGATTAATGCAACGAAGGCAGAGGCCATTCCCCGGTTTACTCTGGTTTTCGGGCGGTTTTCGCGGTGCCGTCCCGCAACAGCTCAGGAAAACTGATAAAAGCGAACATATCCAACCCGTCTTAAGATGAACCCTCTTTTTAGCACGGATCCCCATGCCAATGCACTCGTATTCTCCGAACAGAAGCGCCAGCAGGAAACGCTCACCCTGATAGCCTCGGAGAACTACGCAAGCCCGGCGGTGCTTGAGGCCGCCGGCACGATGTATACCAACAAATACGCCGATGGGGTCCCCGGCCACCGTGACTATCCCGGCTGCGGCCCCTGCGACGAGATCGAGGAACTGGCACGGCAACGACTCTGTGCCCTTTTCGGAACGGAGTATGCCAACGTCCAGCCCTATTGCGGCTCTATCGCCAACAGTGCGGTCTTCCTTGCGACTCTCAGGCCGGGGGACACCCTTCTCTCGATGAGTGTCGAAGACGGCGGCCACCCCACCCACGGATCACCGGAAAACCTCTCCGGCAGGCTGTATCCAGCCGTGCGCTATGGTGTGGACCCTGCCTCCGGCCTGATCGACGAGGCGGAGATCGCCGCCCTCGCGAAAAAAGAGCGGCCGAAAATGCTCATCTGCGGTGCGAGCTCATACCCACGCCGGATCGATTTTCGTGCCTTCGCCGAGATCGCCGAGGAAACCGGGACGCTCTGCCTCGCAGATATCGCCCACGTTGCCGGACTGATCGCCGCTGGCCTCTACCCTTCGCCGGGCGGGCGCATTCCCCTCATCACCACCACCACCCACAAAACGCTCCGCGGCCCGAGGGGCGGGGCTGTGCTCTGCGATACGACCTATGCAGATGCGATCGATGCTGCGGTGTACCCCGGCCTCCAGGGCGGCCCCCTGATGCACATCATCGCCGCCAAAGCAGTCTGTTTCGCCGAAGCAGCGACCGCTGAGTTTCGCAGGTATGCCGGCCAGGTACTCACAAACGCAACTGTGCTCGCAAAAACCCTTGACGGTGAGGGGATCGCTCTTGCCACCGGCGGCACCGAGACGCACCTGATGATCGCCGACCTTGAAGGAAGGGATCGGCATCTCCGGGGAAGAGGCCGAGCGGGCCCTCGAGACTGCAGGCATCTGCGCCGACCGCTGCCCCTTCCCCGGCCGGAATGAGGACTATGTCAGGGCTTCCGGCATCAGGTTAGGCACGCCCGCTGCCACCTCCCGGGGCATGGGCGACGAGGAGATGCGGGTGATCGGCCATAGCATCGCAACCGTGCTCCGGAAAAGCGGCGACCCGACAACGCTCGCCGCGGTGAGAACCGAGATGGCAGGGCTTGCCTGCAGGTTTCCGATCCCACCCTGATCCCGGGGTGCCGGAAGGGGGCAAATGCAAGCCCGAGGATTGAGTTCGTACACCCCGGTGGGGGCGAAGGGCCTCCGGCACCGGGAAATTTATTATTATATACTCTGATTCCCCTGCAGTGAAACGACATGCCGGATGATGAAGAACTCAGGCGGATTGCACGGAAGAGTGCAGAAGAGAAAGCCGGATTTTATACCCACCTCGGAGTCTATATCGGGGTGAACCTCTTTCTCATCGCCATCTGGTGGGTGACCGGGGGGCCCAACTCATTTCCGTGGTTCATCTTCATCCTCTTCGGGTGGGGAATCGGCCTCGTTGCGCACTTTTTCGGTGTGTTCCACAGCGATGCGTATGTGGAGCGGATGGCGGAGACGGAGTACCAGCGGCTGAAGAAAAACAAAGGGAAATAGAGGGTGGGCACCGGAAGACAACTTGGGAGCCGGGTGAAAAGAGGAGCCAAAAGGCAGAGATTACTCCTCTTCAATCCGCCGGACAATAAGAACCGGTTGCCGGACATGCCGCATCACGATCTCAGAGACCGATCCGAGCAGCATCAGGCTGATGGTGCTCCGGCCGTGGGAACCGACGACGATGAGGGAGAC
>LKUD01000016.1 GCA_001412355.1 Methanoculleus sp. SDB | reverse complement strand
CTGCAAATAAACAATTTTTCAATTTCAACTAATTCCTTCTCCGAACCGAGCGATTCCGGATCACTCCAATCTGCTGCTATCCGGTAAAAATATACTCCATTGGACGGCTGGTCTCCTTCCTCATCCCTTCCATCCCAATGCACCGTATTAAATCCTGAACTCACCTCCACCGGACCCAGCTCCCTGATCTTCCTTCCCCCTACCGTGTATATCTCTATTCTCACTGTAGCCATACCCCGGGTCAATATAAAAGTGAAATCAGTTCTCTCCTCCATCGGATTGGGATAATTCATCACCTGGGTTAACTCCGGAGTTATTCCACCTTCCACCTCTAAATACCAACTGTAGTATCCTCGGTTACCCACATTGTCCGATACCACCAACAATATCTCATGCTCACCGTCTCCCTCGAAATCTATATCCCGCTTTACCCGCCCCCGGGTGGTGCTGCCCATATCATAAACAAATTCCCGGGATAACATGGTGTCCAGCTCTCCCTCATCTACCTGCATTACCATTACATAATCGGGCAACGGGGTTAAATTGATGCCGCTGGGATCTTCCATCACCAACTCCGCCTTCATCGGATCTCCCACCACTTCTCCGCTGTCCGTAATTACTCTGCCCCCCGATATCAGGTAAACCTGGGGAGCAGCGCTGTCTCCTCCTAAACCCATATCTTCCCCCGAACTGGGCAGCTCCAGATAACCTCGGGCTTCCCTGTTCTGGTTCCAGGCATACGCGTATATCATAAAATTACGGTATTCACTGCCTGAATTTGAACGGTTGATACCCGCAGGAGTGGTGAAACTAAGCTGAAAACTGTCATCTTCTACCGGAAAGATACCCTGGTAGATGGATAATCCGGGTATAAACTGATCTGAGGTGTAGTGAAGAAAATCTCCGGGATTGGGAACGGAACGGTGTATGTAATCATGACTGTCCGGCCTCTGGGGCGGCACTACCATCACTCCCACCCAGCCGTCGCCAAAACTGTCCCCGGGTATCTCCCCTT